>NZ_JABMCW010000160.1:0-12399 GCF_013179705.1 Pseudomonas sp. CM25
TGGATCTGACCTCTATACCTACCCTGATGGCAGTCAGCTCAACGTATCGAAGTCTGGAGCGAAAGTTCTATCGGCACAGGTAGCCTAATTCCCTGACAGCCGGAAAGACGGCCCGATTACCTGGAGGCTTGATTATGCAACCTCAGCCAAACAGCCCGAACGGCTGCTTCGAGCGTCACGGCTATAGAGTTGTGAGGACGCCGCGCAAGACCGGCCCCGGTCATCACCGAGCCATCTACAACCCGAATGGTCAGCAGGTCCTGAACCGTGCCGGATTCGACGCAGAGATTCAGTTCTGCATTGAGCACGGCCTGCTACTGGAAAATGAGCGTGACCCGCTGCAAGCCGCGTAGCTGCCTCGGCAGCGCTAGAAACGGAATGCAAGGTCTTCGCTCCGACAGCCTGTCGTTAACTGCCCGATGCCCTGCCCCCCATCGCAGGCTGCATCGGTGATGTGACTTGTAGTTTGCCTCGGCGGATCAGGGGCGCCACACCAAGCTGGTGCGGCCAGTCAGGTAGCGCTGCCGAAGCTGGCGTAAGTCTTTGGGGTTCGAATCCCCGCCAAGTCACATCACCGATGCAGAGAAGCGCCCAGCTCCGGGCGCGGTTACCGAAGCACCTGTGGACGTCCCTTCCCTCGCTCTGGGGGTAAACGAATTGCGCCGCTGGATGGGTCCACGCCAAGCCAGCTGCCGGGGTAGCGCCCGGCATCTGCATCCCCTTCCCTTCACTTCGACTGCATTGGCAGGCGCCAGGCCACCTTTCACGGTGGGTTTGGTCACCCGCGCCTGGCTCCTGGCCAATGCGGTCCAGAGGATCACCACATGCACAATTGCACAGATACCCAGGCCGTGTGCCGGGGCTGCGGCCTCAAGTTGCGCGGGTCACCTTCTTGGAAAGGCGGCCTGGCCTATCACCCTGAGCCAAAAGGAGAAGTGCACCGCTGCCATTACGGCGGCTGGGTCTGCTCGCGGCGCTGTGACATCAAGGCCTGCGTCGAGCTGGAAGGAACCATGCCCGGGTGTGGCGGCGTGAACAGCTTCGAGCGCCTTTCGCCCTACGCCAAAGAGAGCATCAACCGCCATTGGCCGGAGGCAGCATGAGCGGCTGGATCAAGTGCAGCGACAGGCTGCCGGAGCTTGACACCCCCGTATGGCTGCGCATGGCCGACGACATCATGATCGTCGGCGAGCGCTCATCAAGCACAGACGGCTGGATGTGGGCAGCCTGCTACGGCTTCTACTTCAACGCCAGCGGCGAGTGGGACGCCGTCGAAAGCGATGCCAGCGACGAGCATGAGCCAACCCACTGGCAGCCCCTCCCTTCCCCACCCACCGAGTAACCCACCATCTGGAGGCGACTATGGCTCGCGAGCACGAGCTTTACGCAGACAGCGCCCAGGCCCGCGAAGTCGACCGCCAGTACCAGCTTTTTGGTGACTCGTCGTGGGCTGACCATATGACCTCGGAACAGGCCCGGGCGAACAACCAGGCCTGGAACACGATGATTCGCGAACGCAACGAGCATCAGCGGGCAGAGAGCCGTCGAGTAATCAGCTCAGCGCTCACCAAGATGGAAGCCATGTGCGGCTCAGGTGCCGCCCGGAGGACAGCATGAACAAGAGTACCCGCCAGGCGGTGGTCGATATCATCGACTCTCGCTTTACGGCCATCTGCGAGAACTTCAGCGACACGCTTCGAGGCGAGCTGGTCATGGCCATTGACCTGGCCGGCCTCACCGGCGCCATCGACCTGGCCGAGCAGCGCAGCTACACCGAGCGCCTTAACCGCATCATTGCACGCGACCACGAACAGTGGATGGAGATGCACGGGAGGGTGGCATGAGCACAGCACCTGTGAAGTCCTTAATCGACGAGCAACTGGAGCAGATCGAGCGCACGCTTGCGGTAATCAGCTTCGGCATCCCGTTCAACGAGGCTGTCGGCCTGCCACGTGAAACTCCGGTTGGCAGCCTAACGCGCAGCCTTGGCGTCACCATGAAAGGTCGGCGCATCGCTATCCGCGTGCGGCCATGACCTACTACCAGCGCGCCCGCCGCATAGCGTTGTGGCGCGGCAGCTTCATCACCCTCTCCCTTTGCACCGCCTGGATGCTGGCCAGTGCCTACGCCGGCTGCATCACCTCCTGAGGTAACCATGAACACAACACCCCGCCTGGCCGCCCAGCTCGACTGGATGACGGTCGGATCGTTCTCGCCTGAGCGGTACCAAGGCGAAGAGCGCAAAGAGTACGAAGAAGAGGCCGCTCGCATTGAGCGGCAGTGGGACAACCAACCGAACTGAGGGCATCCCAATGTTCAAGAAAGCCGAACGTAAGCAGGCAAGGCTACGGCTAGCACTTACCGGCCCATCTGGATCAGGCAAGACCTATTCCGCGCTGCAACTGGCCATCGGCCTGGGCGGAGCGATCGCGGTAATCGATACCGAGCACGAAAGCGCCTCGCTGTACGCCGACCTGACCGACTTCGATGTCATGGGGCTGAGCGCGCCGTACTCGCCGGAACGGTACATCGAGGCCATCAAGGCTGCAGAGGCAGGCGGCTACTCGACGCTGATCATCGACAGCTACTCCCACGAGTGGGTCGGTTCCGGTGGCTGCCTTGAGATCAACGACACGATCGCCAAGCAGCGCTACAAGGGCAACACCTGGTCGGCTTGGAACGAGACGACGCCGCGCCATCGCAAGCTGGTCGACACCATCCTGACCAGCCCGCTGCACATCATCTGCACGATGCGCAGCAAGACCGAGACGGTCCAGGGCGAAGGCAAGAAGATCCTCAAGCTTGGCATGAAGTCCGAGCAGCGTGACGGATCTGACTACGAGTTCACCGTAGTGCTCGACCTCCTCCACGACGGCAACGTTGCCGTGGCCACCAAGGACCGTACCCGGCTCTTCGATCAGCCTGAAGTGATCAGCCCAGATACCGGCCGGCGCCTCTTGGCCTGGCTGAACGATGGCAAGTCTCAAGCTGATCTCCAGGCTGCGGCACTCGACGACGCCCTGTCGAAGATTCCGATCACAGAAACGATGCAGGAACTGCAGAGCGTGTTCTCGGCAGCCTATCGCGTCCTCGAGCAGTCCCCTCACCTCCTTGCGCAGTTGAATGCCGCGAAGGACCAGCGCAAGTACGAACTCACCCCTCAGGAGCAATCGGCATGAAAGCCTGCATCTTCGACAGCGAAACCACCGGCCTGAACGACCCTCAACTGGTCGAGGCCGCCTACCTGCAACTGGCTGCCATTCCTGGCCTGCCGGTGGCTACCGAGTTCCTCCAGCGCTACAAGCCGGGCAAGCCGATCGAGCTCGGAGCCCTGGCCACCAGCCACATCCTCGACGAGGAGCTGGCGGATTGCCCGGACCATACGGAATTCCAGTTGCCCGCCGAGATTGAATACCTGGTCGGGCACAACGTCGACTACGACTGGGGCGTCATTGGCCGGCCGGAGATCAAGCGCATCTGCACCGCGGCGCTGAGCCGTCGCCTGTGGCCTGACGCCGACAGTCACTCACAATCGGCGATGATCTACCTGCACTACCGCGAGCAAGCGCCAGGCCTCCTGCGCAACGCCCACGCCGCGCTGGACGACGTGAAAAACTGCCGCCTGCTGCTGGTCAAGATCCTCGATGCACTGGCTACCGAGCTGGGCCGCCCGGTGACCGACTGGGAAGAGCTCTGGAGCATATCGGAAGACGCCCGCATCCCAACCGTAATTGGCTTCGGCAAGCATCGGGGGGCCAAGTTCAGCGACCTGCCGGCCGATTACCGCCGCTGGCTGCTCAACCAACCTGACCTCGACCCGTTCGTTCGCAAAGCACTGCAGCGCTAGGAGACACCATGGCCCGCGGAGTAAACAAAGTCATCCTGGTCGGCACCTGCGGCCAGGACCCCGAGGTCCGCTACCTGCCCAACGGCAACGCGGTCACCAACCTGAGCCTGGCCACCAGCGAGCAGTGGACGGACAAGCGCTCCGGCGAGAAGGTCGAGCGCACCGAGTGGCACCGTGTTTCGCTGTTCGGCAAGGTTGCCGAGATCGCCGGCGAGTACCTGCGCAAGGGTTCGCAATGCTACATCGAAGGCAAGCTGCAGACCCGCGAATGGGAGAAGGACGGCATCAAGCGCTACACCACCGAAGTGGTCGTCGACATCAACGGCACCATGCAGCTGCTGGGCGGCCGACAGGACAGCCAGAGCGGCGGCCAGCAGCAACAGCAGCGACCGCCTCAACAGCAGCGGCAACAGCGTCAGCAGCCTCGCCAGCAGCACAGCTACAACCAGAATGACAACTACGGACAGCAGAGCCAGCAGGCCGCGCCGCCGGACAACTTCGACGACGACATCCCGTTCGCCCCGCTCCACTACCTGGCGGGCGCATGATCGCCACCATGTCTCAGCCTGTGCCCGCCGTGAAGTACGCGGCGGCCATGGCCAGGTCCACTGGTCAGCCTTGGGGCGTATACCGAGGAAACAAGCGTCTACTGGTGGTTATGCCGTCTGGCTCGACGAAGAAAACGCCTATTGAGGTGTGCCACCCATGAAACGCATCCAGAAGCTCACGCAGCAGCGTCGCCGCCAGCTGCACATACACATCCCGCCCAGCGGAATCATGGAGGTGCCGTATGGCGATGTCACCCAAGGAGCGCGACGAGAAACGCCGCGCCAAAGCCTCACGGCTGCAGGAAGAAGACCTGCGCTTGAAGGTTCGACCAGGGACTAAACAGGCCCTGCTGGAACTGATGGAGTGGGCCGGGATCGAGGAACAGGGCGAGGCGATGACGCTGATGATTCATCACCTGCATGGGCTTGGGCCGGGCGGCGCGCTGCCGCTGCTAACACCTCCGCGCCACGAAATCACCGTATCACCGGCTGTGGCGCGAAAGCTTGAGAACTTCCGACGCAGGGAAATCTCCCGAATAGGTTCTATCTGCCACAGTGAGTAGGCGTTTCCAAAACTTTTCTGAGGACGCCCATGAAAATCTTCACGCTCATCAGATCGTCACGGTCCCCTCCTTCGATGGCGAAGTTGTCGGCAAGATCACCTTCGCGATCAACGTTGAAGCGAGAAACCTCAGACTGCTTACCATTGACATCTGGGGTGGTGACTATCACCTCTCCACGTCCGCGGCCGTTAACAGCCAATGGCGAAATCAACATATGAAACGGCTTACCCAACACTGAGCCTACGAATCCGCGGTCATCTGGAAGCCTGTCAATAGTCACCAGCTTTCCATACTTTTTTTCGGCAAGTGTTTTCCAATGCTCTAAGCGGTCAAGAAAATTAGTCCGGGCATGGCCAAAGTCGCGGGATACCTGTGCTATGTAGCCAACGAACTCATCTGGATCCTGTTGAAAGTTCATCAATGCCTCCTTTTTGAGTGACCGCGCACAACTGCGCTTGCCATAGATACGCCATCCCAAACCAAATTGCCACCATGCCGCATCCGGCCACGGAGGGCGGCGCATGCATGGAGTACCGCAATGCAAGTCGAGACCTCCACTGTCACCAAGCTACTGATCACCGGCGCCGAAGGCCTGGACCCGATCAGCGTCTACCTCGAAGACTTCGAGCCCTGCAAAGGCAAGATCACCGTCAGCTGCTATGACAAGACCTGGCACGCCTACTGGGGCGGCATGTGGGATGGCCTAACCATCGGCCAGTTTTTCTGCAAGCTGCACGACGCCTACATCATCGGCTACTTCGACCGGTCGCTGAGCTCTCGCCGGTTCAGCGCCGAGGCCCTGGCCGACAAAGCGCTGAAGGTGATCGTCCAAATGCGCCGCGCCCGGGACCTGGACGCAGAAGACGCCAGGAGCCTGTTCGATGAGGCGGAGGATGTTCGCCACACCAGCTCGCTCGATGAGTGCGGCGGCGCCCACCGAGAGTTCATGCACCGCGTGTTCGGTGACGACTGGTGGAACCTGCCAGCCGATGCCATGGAGCCAAACCCACATTGGGCCTACCTCTGCCGCATCATCAATACGGTGCAGCAGGCCCTGGCCAAGCAGTTCCCGATCGCCGCCTGACCCTCCGGCGCTGCCCGCCAGCGCCTTCCCCTATTCAACGATAACGCCTCCCCGGCGAGGGCGGCGCCTGCACGCAAGGACCACACGATGGCCGAATACAACATCGCCAGCATCAGCGGCGGCAAAGACAGTGCCGCTACCCTGCTTGTAGCGCGTGAGCTGGAGGTGCCCAATCTCAGCGGCGTATTCGCGGACACAGGGCATGAGCACCCAGCCACATACGACTATGTGCACTACCTGGCCGAAGCCACGGGCGTACCGATCCGTTGGGTCAGGGCCGACTTCACCAGGCAGATCGCTGGCAAGCGCAAGTTCATCGAAACGAAATGGCGTGAGAAGGGAGTCCCCGAGGCGGTAGTGCTTGGCGCGCTGGAGGTTCTGCACCCCACGGGCAACCCGTTCCTCGATATGTGCCTCTGGAAAGGCCGGTTCCCCAGCACCAAGGCACGATTCTGCACAGACGAGCTGAAGCGTAACCCTATCATTGAAGACGTGTTCATGCCGCTCATGACTGGGGAGAACCTGTTACTTTCGTGGCAGGGGGTCAGGGCCGATGAGTCGCCGAATCGACGCTACTTGACGGAGTGCGATGAGGTCGGCGGTGGTCTCTTCAACTATCGCCCGATCCTCAAGTGGCCTGTTGAAGCGGTATTCGAGGCGCACCGCGCCGCCGGGATCAAGCCGAATCCGCTGTACCTCCAAGGCTGCAATCGTGTTGGCTGCATGCCCTGCATCATGTGCGCGAAGGATGAGCTGCGCGAGATCGCTTCCAGGTGGCCGGAAGAGGTCGCCAGGGTCCGCGAGTGGGAGCGCCTGGTAAGCATCGCCAGCAAGCTAGGTGCCGCGACCTTCTTTGCTACGGTGACCGACCCGACCGTCAGCCCCACCGACAAGGTGAGCGCTGCCACCCACGGCATTGATCGCATGGTCTCCTGGGCCAACACCTCACGCGGCGGGCGTCAGTTCGATATGGTCAACCTGATAGCTCGCGCCGACAGCCTGCACAGCTGCTCTTCAGCCTACGGCCTCTGCGAGTAGCGCGACATTCTCCCCCCCCTTTCCCACTCAGTCACGCCATCCTGGCGAGGTATCCCCATGCCCACAGAAAACCGATCCAGCAACACAGAGATGGTCAGCGTGCCGCCATACATTGGCCTGGAGCCGCTGGTTGGACGTTACTACCCCGCCCAATGCCGCCGTTGTGGTTGGGTTGGCAGCTCCGAAGAGTTGACCGAGGACGATGCGCAGTGCACGCGCCACGTTGGTGACCGCCTGTGCCTGGGCGACTGCGACGAACTTGAGCGCCATGATCTGCTGAATATCATCCAGGCCATGGCCCAGCGTCCCCACCCCGAGCCAATAGCCTGGATGGTTGGTACTGCCTTCTGGTGGACTAAAGAAGAGGCTGAGAGGGATGCGGCAGAGACTGGGCTGCCGATTGTTGGCCTGGGGCCGATGGCCGGCGCTGCGCCTGCAGAGCAGCACCAGGGCGAGCCGGTGGCGTGGAGAGGGCTAAATGAGCTTGGTGAGGTCGTCACCGACTGGATTGACGGAGTTCCGCCATCGAGCATGGTGGACTTGTGCGGAAATCCGGCCAGCTTTGCCAGTATCGAGCAGGCCTACACCCACACCGCCCCTGGCGAGGTTGAGCGGCTGCGCGAAGGTATCACCAAGCACTGGAAAGTGGTCTGTGACCAGCGCGCTGAGCTCGACACCCTGCGCGAGCAGCTTCGGCTGATGACTGGAGACTACCGAACAGCCATCGTGAACGGCCATGAGCGCATTACATTCCTCGGCGGCGACTGCGACAGCGTCGAGAAGATGCTTGCGGATAATCCGAACTACGCCAAATCCCAGGAACTGCTCAAGCGCCAGCCGTAACTCCACCCAGCTGTAACCCCTCTCCCCTCTATTCACTGCCGCGATATGGCGGCCAAGGAATCCCCGTGTCCGAAAAAATTGAGTTGGACCTCGATGCGATCGAAGCAGCGGCCAAAGCTGCCACACCGCAGGACTTTGACAGCGCCCAGGTCGCCAGCAGTGAAGACGCCTGGATCGAATGCCAGACCTGCGGCGGCGAAGGCTCGGTGGAGCTGACCGCCGACTACCTGAACTACGACGGCCAAGCGCTGGGCGTCCAGTTCTACGGGATCGGTGAGCCGCACGTTCACGCAGAGGCGCACTACCGCGCCGCCCGGCCTGCCGTGGTGCTGGCAATGGTTGAAGAGATCCGCAGCCTGCGCCAGCAGCTGGAGCTGCAGGTCAAGGACCGTCAGCGCTACGCCCTCGTGCCGAGAAGCATGCTCCTCAGCAAAGACGTGATCGGAGTCATCAACTTCCACTGCGGCGACACCGACCAGGAAGAAGGCGGCCAGTTTGGCCAGTACACCGACGGTCGACTGTGGGTTGGCTACGTACTGGATGACGACGGGAGCAAGGTCCATGGCCTGCACATCGCGACCGATGAGTACCAGGAAGAAGGCAGCACGACGTTGATCGAGTTCCCAGAGTATGGCGCCCATCAGGAACCAGATCGGAGTGAGCAACCATGCGCCTGAAGAAAGCCGAGCGCGAGCAGGTCCGCCAGAAGTACGGCGGCCGCTGCGCCTACTGCGGCAACGAACTCGGCCAGCGCTGGCACGCCGACCACTTCGAACCGGTGATTCGCCTGCCTGATGACCGGGTGGCCGAGCAACTGCAAAACCACAACCTAGCCAACATGATGCCGGCTTGTGCCCCCTGCAACCTGAGCAAGGCTCGCATGCAGTTGGAGGACTGGCGCCGCTGGCTGGTCGGGCACGTCAACAGCCTCAACCAGTACCACCCCATCTATCGCCTGGCCAAGGCCTACGGCTTGATCGCCGAGACCGGGGCTGAAGTCGTCTTCCACTTCGAAAAGGTGCAAAGCGATGCCATCCAAAACCTATCCGCTTGAAGTGCAGAGCGTCGGCAGCGACACCTACATCGCGATGAGCAAGGGTCACCACGACCTTGAAGAGTTCATGGCTGCGGCCGTAAAGGAACACCCAGGCTGGTTCTTGGGCGGCCCGCAGCACAAATGGTGCAAGACGGTACCGGATCGTTCGGGTGAGTTTGCGCACCGCTACGTGTTCGTCGAGGAAGGCACGCCAGGCGCATGGCCGGCGACTTACTGCTGGGAGTTTGGCGAGGACTACAAGCGCTACAACGCCGAGGTGCAACCATGATCGGCTGGCTGATTGAGGCCCTGACATACGGCGCCATCGGCGCGCTGATCGGCGCCTCATGGATGAACCAATACAAGGTCGAGCAGGCGACGCCTTGCGTTACCCATCACCAGCGCCAGCTCTCCCCGCACGAAACACAACCCGAACCTACACCCGCACTGGCGCCTGGGCGCTGGATTGATGAGAGGTATCAGCTGTGAGCAAGATCGACTGGAGTAAGGCGCCCGAATGGGCAGACGGTCACGGCCTGGTAGCCCATCACGGCATCACCGAGGTGTGGATCAACATGGACCAGTACGCCGCGGTCGGCTCCGAGGATCGCGCCTATCCCTACGGCGGCGGTATCGGCGATCACCGCCACAATTTCACGCGAGGCCAGATCCAGTACATCACGCCCCGGCCGGCGCGCTGGGATGGTGAGGGCCTGCCGCCGGTTGGCACGGTGTGCGAGTTCAAGGCCAACATTCTCGGATGGGTCGAGGCAACCATTACTGCCGTGACTGCGCTGAGCATCGTATTTACCAGGCCCTCGTATCAGAACGGCCGCCCTCTTGTTGAAGAGCGACTGCCACACAAGGCAGTCGAACGGTTCCGCCCAATCAGAACGCCAGAGCAAATCGCTGCTGACGAACGCCTGCACAAGCTCCGCAATGCTCACACGGCCATAGCAAGAACGCTTGAGTCTTTCCGGGGTGACATCCCCGCAGAGGCAGTTTCCCGGCAGGTGATCGAGGCGATGATCGACGCAGGGTACAGCAAGCAGGTGGCGCCATGATTGAGCACTTCACCCTGAACGAACTGGAGGCCGCACTCAAAGGTCGCGCCATTCCTGGCGACCTGCGCTGTGGCGAGTCCATCGCCCAATACCTGCACCGCGAGATACAGCGCTTGGCCACAGAGCGGGACAATCTTCGCAAAGACCGCGACGGCATGCTCGACGCCGGCGCCAACCTGCTTTAACCCTTACCCAACGACTCAAGCCCGCCGACATGCGCGGGCGAGGATCCTGCATGCTCGAAAATATCGAGGTGATGCGCATCAAGCGCTTCGCCGCAAATACGGCTGGCCGCGATTTTGCGGTCGGCGACATTCACGGGCACTTCTCCCGACTGCAGGTTGCGCTGAACTCCGCCGGATTCGACCCGGCAGTTGATCGGCTGTTCAGCGTCGGCGACCTGGTAGACCGTGGGCCCGAGTGCCGCGACGTGCTCGCCTGGCTGGCCAAGCCATGGTTCCACCCGGTGCGCGGCAACCATGACGATTACGTCTGCCGATTCGACACCTGCGACGTCGACAACTGGGTCTACAACGGCGGCGCCTGGTTCGCCGGCCTGGCCTGGGATGAGCAGCGCGAGTTCGCCGCCCAGTTCCGCGAATTGCCGATAGCCATAGAGGTTGAAACGCCCGGCGGCCTTGTCGGGGTCGTGCACGCCGACTGCCCGTTCCCGTCCTGGGATCAGTTGCGGGCCGCGCTTGAGGCCCCCGAAACCGCCAAGCAGCTCAGGCTGACGCAGAACACCTGCATGTGGTCGCGCAGCCGAATCGAGCTTGGCGAGACCGAAGGTGTGCACGGCCTACGGGCGCTGGTGGTCGGCCACACCCCGCTGCACAAGCCGGCGGCGCTCGGCAACGTCATCCATATCGACACCATGGGCTGGCGGCCGCAGGACGGCGGGTATTTCACCCTGCTGAACCTGGCCACGCTCGAAACCATCCCGCCAACACCCGAAAATCTCAGCTGGGACTGAGCCAGGAGACATCCATGCCAGTGATCACCGTCAAAACCACCATCACCACCAGGTTCGAGATCCCCGAGGGCCTGACCATCGAAATGATCCGCCATCAGGCGCTGCCCGTGCTCAGCGAGGACGAAGAAGGCACTGACGAGGTGGGTAGCCTGCAGGAAACCGCGCTGAACATGGTGTTCTTGGGTGATGCCGATCCACAGTCGCGCACCGTAGAGCACTCCATCATCGAGGGAGGCGACCATCCATGAACCTGATCGACTGCTACGTCACGAAGATCCTCGGCGAGCCGTACCGCAAGTTCGGCCACTGGTGGGTGTCGGCCGAGTACGAATCGGAAGGCCGCCCAGGCAAAACCCAGCTCATGTTCCGCACCGAGGAAGCCGCCCGCGCGGCGCAGGTCGGGTATCACTTCACGGCCTGAGCGGCATGGAGAAAGACATGGCGAATGCCACAGCAGCAAAGCCCTCAAGCATCCAGCCGCGGTTCATCCGGTTCGGCGATGCGCCTGGGTATCTCGGCATGTGCCGGGATGAGTTCAACAAGACGGTCAGGCCGAACGTGCGGGAATTCCCCATCGGAAAACAGGGCGTGGCCTTTGACCGCCAGGAGCTTGATGAGTGGGCGGACGCCTACATCGAGGCCAAGGCGATTGAAAAAGCCACTGGACAGGACAACAATCGGTCCCGCAGCGAGCGCCGAGGAGATGATACATGGCGCGAAAAACGATCACCGGCCTCTACGAGAAGGGCGGTGTCTGGCAAATCGACAAAGTCTACAAAGGGGAGCGAATTCGAGAGAGTACTGGAACTGGTGACCGGGAAGAAGCAGAGCAGTACTTGATCCACAAGCTCGAGCAGATGCGTCAACGGAAGGTGTACGGCGTTCGGCAGGTGCACACCTGGGAGGAGGCGGCAATGCGCTACCTCCTTGAGGTCAAGGATCAGCCATCCATTCACCTGACTGCCTTGTGCATGAAGCAGCTTCATCCATACCTGGGCCACCTGCCGCTGACGCACATCGATGACCAGGCGCTGGAGCCGTTTATCAGGGATCGACAGACAGAAAAGGTTCTGCCGGATGGGACCATTGAAAAGGCCGTGAGCAACCGAACGATCAACATCGCCATCGAGCGCGCGGTCCGGGTTTTGACGCTCTGCGCTAGGAAGTGGCGAGACGATGATCGCCGGCCATGGCTGGACAGTGTGCCCATGCTGAGGAAGCTCGAAGAGAAGAAGTCGAGCCGTAAGCCCTACCCAATGTCATGGGAAGAGCAGTCGATCCTCTTCAACGAGTTACCGGGCCATCTGCAAACGATGGCCCTGTTCAAGGTGAACACGGGCTGCCGTGAGCAAGAGGTGTGCAAGCTGAGGTGGGATTGGGAGATATCGGTGCCGGAACTGGGA
>NZ_JABMCW010000161.1:0-12177 GCF_013179705.1 Pseudomonas sp. CM25
CTTCGTGGCCACCGACGGCTGGGCTGAAGTCAGCTCGGTGCAGGTCATCGACCTGGCCAAGCGTTTCGAGGCCGATGGCGTCTCGGCGATCGTCTACACCGACATCGCCAAGGACGGCATGATGCAGGGCTGCAACGTGCCCTTCACCAAGGCCCTGGCCGAAGCCACGCGTATTCCGGTGATCGCCTCGGGTGGCATCCACAACCTGGGTGACATCAAGGCCCTGCTGGACGCCAAGGCTCCCGGCATCGTCGGCGCCATCACTGGCCGTGCCATCTACGAAGGCACCCTGGATGTCGCCGAGGCCCAGGCCTTCTGCGATACCTACCAAGGCTGAGGACTGAACCATGGCACTGGCCAAGCGCATCATCCCTTGCCTGGACGTGGATAACGGCCGGGTGGTCAAGGGCGTCAAGTTCGAGAACATCCGTGATGCCGGCGACCCGGTGGAAATCGCCCGTCGCTACAACGAGCAAGGTGCCGACGAAATCACCTTCCTCGACATCACCGCCAGCGTCGATGGCCGCGACACCACCCTGCATACCGTCGAGCGCATGGCTAGCCAGGTGTTCATCCCGCTGACCGTGGGCGGTGGCGTGCGTACCGTGCAAGACATCCGCAACTTGCTCAACGCCGGTGCCGACAAGGTTTCCATCAATACCGCCGCAGTGTTCAACCCGGAGTTCGTCGGCGAGGCTGCTGACCGGTTCGGTTCGCAGTGCATCGTCGTGGCGATTGATGCCAAGAAGGTGTCCGGACCTGGCGAAGCGCCGCGTTGGGAGATCTTCACCCACGGCGGGCGCAAGCCGACCGGGCTGGATGCCGTCGAGTGGGCGAAGAAGATGGAAGGCCTGGGGGCGGGTGAGATCCTGCTGACCAGCATGGACCAGGATGGCATGAAGAACGGCTTCGACCTGGGCGTTACCCGTGCCATCAGTGATGCGCTGGGTATTCCGGTGATTGCTTCGGGTGGTGTTGGCAACTTGCAGCACCTGGCCGACGGCATTGTGGAAGGGCATGCCAGCGCGGTGCTGGCGGCCAGTATCTTCCACTTTGGCGAGTACACGGTGCCGGAGGCCAAGGCCTATATGGCTGCCCGCGGCATCGTCGTTCGCTGATCGATTGATGGGGGCTGCTTTGCAGCCCATCGCCGGCAAGCCAGCTCCCACAGGTACAGCGCAGGCCCTGTGCCTTGTGCATTACCTGTGGGAGCTGGCTTGCCGGCGATGGGCCGCAAAGCGGCCCCAATAGCTTCAACCGTGATTCTTGCCGAGCAAAGCGTGATAAAGCTCGGTATCCCCAAGAATCCCCACCATCTTGTCATTCTCCTGCAGCACCAGCTTGTTACCAGTCTGGTAGCGAATCTGCAGTGCCTCGCGCATGCCGATATCCGCATGCACCAAGGTTGGCCGACGCCCCAGCCCTTCCACGGACTGCCCCGGCGCCCAGTTCTGCATCTCCAGCCCGTTCTGCCCCTGGCGCGCGCGCTTGATCGAGTTGCCTTCGCCCAGGTCCAGCCACGAATCGCCACCCGGGTCCAGGCACACCGAGCCATTCACCCGCTTGCACTTGTCCAGGCTGCGCATCAGGCTGCGGCCGCACAGCACGTTCAGCGGGTTGGTATGGGCAACGAAGGTACGCACGTATTCGTCGGCAGGGTTGAGCACGATCTCTTCCGGTTTGCTGTACTGGATGATGCGCCCGTCCTTCATGATGGCGATGCGGCTACCCAGCTTCAGTGCCTCGTCAAGGTCGTGGCTGACGAACACGATGGTCTTGCTCAGCTTGGCCTGCAGGCCCAGCAGTTCGTCTTGCAGGCCTTGGCGGATCAGTGGGTCAAGGGCCGAGAACGGTTCGTCCATCAGCAGGATGTCGGCATCCATCGCCAGCGCCCGGGCCAGGCCCACGCGCTGCTGCATGCCACCGGACAGCTCGTCCGGTTTCTTGTTACGCCATTGGGTCAGGCCCACCAACTCCAGTTTTTCGTCGACCAGCTTGCGCCGTTCCTTTTCCGGCCGACCCTGCATTTCCAGGCCAAAGCTGATGTTCTCGCGTACCGTCAGCCAGGGCATCAGGGCGAACTTCTGGAACACCATGGCAATGCGCTTGGTGCGCATCATCTTCAGCTCGGCCGGGGTGCAGTGGGCAATGTCGATGTTCTTGCCTTCATGCTCGACGAACAGCTTGCCGCGGCTGACGGTGTTGAGGCCGTTGATGCAGCGCAGCAGGCTCGACTTGCCCGAGCCGGACAGGCCCATCAGTACGCAGATCTCGCCTTTCTGGATGTCCAGGTTGGCTTTTTCGACGCCGACCACCAGGCCGGTCTGCTTGAGGATCTGCTCGCGGGTCTGGCCCTTGTCGAGCAAGGCCAGGGCCTCGCGCGGCTTGTTGGAGAAGATGACGTCGACGTCTTCGAATCGAATGATGCTCATGCTTCACCCCTTACCGGCAGTTCCGGTTGCTTGCAGATACGGTCGAGCATGATCGCCAGCAGCACGATCGCCAGGCCCGCTTCGAAGCCCAGGGAGATATCGGCGGTGTTCAGTGCGTTGACCACAGGTTTGCCCAGGCCGTCAGCGCCGACCAGCGCGGCGATCACCACCATCGACAGCGACAGCATGATGCACTGGGTAACGCCGGCGGCGATGCTCGGCATCGCATGCGGCAGTTCGATACGGGTCAGCAGCTGGCGCCGCGAGCAGCCAAAGGCCTTGCCGGCATCCATCAGCTCTTGCGGCACGTCGCAGATACCCAGGTAGGTCAGGCGGATAGGTGCGGCGATGGCGAACACCACCGTCGAGATCAGCCCGGGCACCACACCAAGGCCGAAAAGGGTCAGGGTAGGGATCAGGTAGACGAAGGTAGGCACCGTCTGCATCAGGTCGAGCACCGGGCGCATGGCGGTATAGAACATCGGCTTGTGCGCGGCGACGATGCCCAGCGGCACGCCGATGGCCACGCATACCACCGTGGCGAAGGTGACCTGCGCCAGGGTTTCCATGGTTTCCTGCCAGTAGCCCAGGTTGAGGATCAGCAGGAACGACACTGCCACGAAGGCAGTCAGCGCCCACTTGCGCTGGATCAGGTGCGCCAGGGCGGCGAACAGGGCGATGAGGACGAACGGGTTGAACCAGGTCAGGGCGCTGGTCACGCCATGAATCATGAACTCCAGGCCTTGCGCGATGGCGTCGAAATATTCAGCGCCGTTCTGGGTCAGCCATTCGACGAACGACGCGATGTACTGGCCCAGGGGTATTTTCTGATCGATAAGCATGATAGCGAGCTTCCACCTGCGTAGATTGAAATCAACCCGGGGCAGGCACGGTCCTGCCCCGAGGTAGCGCTATTGCGTATTTCGTTATTGCGTCAGCTTGGCCTTGGCCGCCTCAAGGCCGGGTTTGCCGTCCACGGTGGTAACGCCAGCCAGCCAGGTGTCCAGCTTGCCGGGGTTATCCTTGAGCCACTTCTTGGCGGCTGCTTCGGGTTTCATCTTGTCGTCCAGGACATAGCCCATCATGGTGCTTTCATCCTTGAGCTCGAACGACAGGTTCTTCAGCAGCTGGCCAACGTTGCTGCACTCCTGCGCATAGCCCTTGCGGGTGTTGGTCAATACCGTCGCCTTGCCGAAGTCGGGGCCGAAAAAGTCGTCCCCGCCGGTCAGGTACTGCATCTTGAAGCGGGTGTTCATCGGGTGCGGTTCCCAGCCCAGGAATACCATCGCTTCACCGCGCTTTTGCGCGCGGTCGACCTGCGACAGCATGCCGGCCTCGCTGGACTGCACGATCTTGAAACCGGCGTCCTTGAGGCCGAAGGCGTTCTTGTCGATCATGCTCTGGATGGTGCGGTTGCCGTCGTTGCCGGGCTCGATGCCGTAGATCTTGCCGTCCAGTTCCTTCTTGAACTTGGGAATGTCGCTGAAATCCTTCAGGCCCTTGTCGTACAGCGCCTGAGGCACGGCGAGGGTGTACTTGGCGTTTTCCAGGTTGGCGCGCACGGTCTCGACAGTACCGGCATCGCGGTACTGCTTGATGTCGTTCTCCATGGTCGGCATCCAGTTGCCGAGAAACACGTCCAGGTCCTTGCCGGTGGCCAGCGACTTGTAGGTCACCGGTACCGAGATCATGGTGGTGTGGGTCTTGTAACCCAGGGCTTCGAGCACAACGCTGGTGGTCGCGGTGGTGACCGTGATGTCGGTCCAGCCGACATCCGAGAAACGTACCGTTTGACACTGCTCGGGTTCGGCAGCCTGGGCCAGTAACGGCGCAGACAACATCGCAACCAGCAACAGCGAGGGTGAACCTTTCATGGATGGACTCCTGTGATTTTGTCTTCGGGTTCGCGTGGGTCGCCGGGCTTTCTGAGGGTCCGGTCGACCAGGCCTGCAGAGGGCAGGATGCGTGGCCGTGCTTTACGAGTCGCTTTCGATAATCCTCCAGCGCCGGGCAATCGCCTACTGGTGGGGTCGTAACCAGTACGGAACGGGTCGTATCCAGTACGGGCGATGTCGCTTATGAGTTTTTCCACCCCTCCAGCCGCATTTTTGCGTCACCAGGCCACCGGAAAGCGGCGTCATGGTGGCAACTTTCCGGCCTGAAACAGCGAGGCGCTGCTGGACAAAAGTACGTCGGTTGCAGACGGCGAGGGGGGCGGGAAAAGCCCGATGATGCTGGCATTCAAGGCGGCCCGCTGTTTCAGCCTAGCAGCTGCCCCGCCCTGCGCATGGCGCGCAGAGACAAGCCCAGCAAGAGGTGAAGCGACAATGGCCATCAGCGTGTTCGACCTGTTCAAGATCGGTGTCGGGCCTTCCAGCTCCCACACCGTTGGCCCCATGCGTGCCGGCGCCCTGTTCGTCCAGGGCCTGCGCGAACGCGGCGAGCTGGAACGTGTGAAGCGTGTCGAAGTGCGCCTGTACGGCTCGCTGTCGGCCACCGGCATCGGCCACGGCACCGACAACGCCACCATCATGGGCCTGATGGGCGAATGGCCTGATGCCATCGACCCCACCCAGATCGTGCCGCGCATCGCCGACCTGCGTGAAACCAACACCCTGCAGCTGGACAACCGCCTGCCCATCGAATTCGTCTGGGCCCGCGACATGCTGCTGCTGGACGAAAACCTGCCGTACCACCCCAACGCCATGACCTTGGTTGCCGAAGGCGAGCAGGGCGAGTTGCACCGCGACACCTACTACTCGGTGGGTGGCGGCTTTGTGGTCGATGCCGCCCAGGCCGCCAGCGGTGTGCTGGATGCTGATCAGACGGTGCTGCCGTATGACTTCAACAGCGCTGCCGAACTGCTGCGCCTGTGCAAGCAAAACGACCTCAGCGTGTCGCAATTGATGATGGCCAACGAGAAGGTCTGGCGCAGCGAGGAAGAGATCCGCGCCGGCCTGTACAAGCTCTGGGAAGCCATGCAGGAATGCGTCAACAACGGCCTCAAGTACGAAGGCACACTGCCCGGCGGGCTGAATGTGCGCCGACGTGCCGCCAAGCTGCACCGCAGCCTGCAGGAAATCGGCAAGCCCAACGTCATCGGCTCGACCATGAGCGCCATGGAATGGGTCAACCTGTTCGCCCTGGCGGTCAACGAAGAGAACGCCGCTGGCGGGCGCATGGTCACCGCGCCTACCAACGGTGCGGCGGGCATTATCCCCGCAGTACTGCATTACTACATGCGCTTCAGCGATGCGGTGGACGAATCCAACGTGGTCGATTACTTCCTGGCCGCTGCGGCCGTGGGCATCCTGTGCAAGAAAAACGCCTCCATTTCCGGTGCCGAGGTTGGCTGCCAGGGTGAGGTCGGTTCAGCTTGTGCCATGGCTGCTGCCGGCCTGGCCGAAATACTCGGTGCGACTCCCCCGCAAGTGGAGAATGCTGCGGAAATCGCCCTGGAGCACAACCTGGGCCTGACCTGCGACCCGGTGGGCGGGTTGGTACAGGTGCCGTGCATCGAGCGCAACGCCATTGCCGCAGTAAAAGCCATCAATGCGGTACAGATGGCCCTGCGTGGCGACGGGGAGCACTTCATTTCTCTCGACCAGGTGATCCGCACCATGCGCGACACCGGTGCCGACATGCACGACAAGTACAAAGAGACTTCGCGCGGTGGCCTGGCGGTCAGCGCGATCGAATGTTGATCGTGTAGCGGACTTCACTGGCCTCATCGCCGGCAAGCCAGCTCCCACAGGGATTCCATAGCTCTCAGAGGCGGTGGTGGACCTGTGGGAGCTGGCTTGCCGGCAATGGGGCCTGTGCTACCACACAGGTGCATGACAAGAACCAATGCCCTCTTATGGTGCGGCATGACGCCTACCGATCGTCGGGTGTCGTTATCAGTGTGGGCATTGTCGGTGACACTCAAGAGTGTCGTTTCTGGGCAACTTACACTGCCCCTGTCACCAAATTGCTCAGCGGTTACACGCACGGCGCCTAGCACGGCGTTTTGCGATAGTTGGCCAACTCGACCAAAGCACCTGATTTGCCTGATAAAGGCGTCGTTTTCAGGTTTTTTTGGATAGCCGTTCAATTTCAGGCACGGCGTTTGCGTTGAGATTGGCACCCAGCCCTGCACATGAAACGGGGCAATAACAAGAAATCAGTGCCCGCCTGAGGCACACCCTGCATTTGTGTGAGGAGAAATCGCGATGACGTCGTACACCTCCGGGACCCCAACCCAGAACCGCACAGCACCCCAGTCCATCGGGTTTCTTCTATTGGACAATTTCACCCTCATCTCACTGGCCTCGGCGGTCGAGCCATTGCGTATGGCCAACCAGCTTTCTGGCCGGGAGCTGTACCGCTGGCACACGCTGACCGTCGACGGCGGGCAGGTATGGGCCAGTGACGGTCTGCAGATCACCCCCGATGCCGCCATCACCAATGCCCCCCCCATCGACACCGTTATCGTCTGCGGTGGGGTTGGCATCCAGCGTTCGGTCACCCGTGAGCACGTTACCTGGCTGCAGTCTCAGGCCCGTCAGTCGCGCCGCCTTGGTGCGGTGTGTACCGGCAGCTGGGCACTGGCCTGCGCCGGCCTGCTGGATGGCTTCGATTGCAGCGTGCACTGGGAATGCCTGGCGGCGATGCAGGAGGCTTACCCACGGGTGAACATGAGCACCCGCCTGTTCACCCTCGACCGCAACCGCTTCACCAGCTCTGGCGGTACCGCGCCGCTGGACATGATGCTGCACCTGATCAGCCGCGACCATGGCCGCGAGCTGTCGGCGGCGATTTCGGAAATGTTCGTCTACGAGCGCATTCGCAACGAGCAGGACCACCAGCGCGTGCCGCTCAAGCACATGCTCGGCACCAACCAGCCGAAGCTGCAAGAGATTGTCGCGCTGATGGAGGCCAACCTCGAAGAACCGATCGATCTGGACGAACTGGCGGTGTATGTGGCGGTGTCGCGTCGGCAGCTCGAGCGGCTGTTCCAGAAATACCTGCATTGCTCGCCATCGCGTTATTACCTGAAGCTGCGGCTGATCCGCGCACGCCAGCTGCTGAAGCAGACGCCGATGTCGATCATCGAAGTGGCGTCAGTGTGCGGTTTTGTGTCCACGCCGCACTTCTCCAAGTGCTACCGCGAGTACTTCGGCATCCCGCCGCGTGACGAGCGTGTGGGCTCCAACACTGCGCAGCAGGTGGCGATGATGCCGATCCCGCAGGCCATGACCCTGTCGCCGCACAGCGGGCCGTTGGGGGCATTGAGCCAGGCGCGCAACGAGTCGACGTTTGCCAGTGTGAGGCTCTGACACTGCGTCGCTTGCTTCGCGGCTAAAGCCGCTCCCACAGGGACCGTGCAAGCTCAAGCCTGTGCACGGCCTGTGGAAGCAACTGTCTTGCACAGAATTTAAAAAGCGTGCGCGATCTCTGTGGGAGCGGGTTTACCCGCGAAGAGGCCGGACCTGCTGGCCACTATCCTTGGGCATTCACCGTTTCTTCCGAAAGTTTGAGCCTGATCATTCCGGTGTTCGCCGCCCTGCCGGCGTTCTTGGCCAAAACCATGCGCGGGTTATTGGCTTATCCCCAGGTTCGGCACAAGTGTCGGGGCTTGTGTGATCCCTGTGGGGGCTGGCTTGCCGGCGATTGGGCCGGAACAGGACGACTCGGTCAGGCGCGCCTGCTGAACTGCGCCAGGGCCGGCAACAGCTGCTTGTCGATCGCCTGGCGCACCGCCGGCAGAATCGTCGCGCTACCGGTATACATCTGCTCCACCATCCCCTTCAGCGCACGCGCATTGGGCTCGGTCAGCCCACGCACCACCGCTTCGCAGGCCTGCTCGGCACTGGCCCCGGCGGGTATGTCGAACCCGCGCGCGCGCAGGTGGCCTGCCAAGTCGTCCTGGTCAATCAAATCCGCATGCATCATGGCTGTTGTCCCTTTTATCGCTAAGAGAGTGCTGCTGTGATTTACGACCGATTCTGTGACGACCGCGACATACCCGCAACAACAGAATGCCGGCATGGCTGCTTTGGCTAAGAACAGGTCGTTTACGGCTAAATCCACCCTCCGCGAAGTGAGCACACTCAAGCCATCTACCGCAACGGAGGGTTTGGTCACCCTCGTTCATGCACAGTGGATGCTGCTCGCTCTTGGCCCCGGATGCTCACGGCTTTCCGGGGCTATTTTTTATGCGCAGGCTGGACCTGCCTGGCATTTCTGCCAGTTGTGACAGTGCGCTGTCTGCTTTTAAGTGGTCTCGAATTTCCACTGTGGAGTGAGATCGTGAAAGCAATGGCTCTGAGGTGTCTGGGGATAATCTTACCGGCCCTTCTTGTAGCGGCCTGCAGCGTTCCGGCTACTGCGCCCCCGAACTCTCGAGCTCCATCTGCGATGCTTTATGAGCTGCGAGCGGCACAAGGGCGTCAGTCGCTGGAAGCCCTCCTACATGAGCCTGGGACATACCCTTATCTCGCTACCCTGCTAGCCGCCCCGGCCACCCTTGATATCCAGGAAGTGGACGTCAGGCCATCTGCCATTTCAGCTGAAGCCAAGACACTGATCGTGCAGTCGACCAGCGGTAAAGTCAGCCATTATCAACTTAGAAATTCCGATTCGCCGGCCCCAGGGATGATCGGTTGGGTGGGTGACGTCGCAACTGATCGCAGGCAGCGCTTTACATCCCCTTCCGAAATGGATTTTGACCCATTCAACTGGGTTTCCATTGTCCGTGAAGGCGATAAGGTGGTGGGCGATATCCACATTGATGGTCAACTCTATCGCTTGGATTACATCGGCAACCAAAGGCATGTGCTGGTCAAAGTTGATGAAGCTAAGTTATCACCGGAGGCCGAGCCGTTGGCTGCCCTCGACTCAGGAATTAAAGACCCCAGCACAGGCAAGCAGCCGCAATCGGCGTACAGCATAATACGCATGTTGCTGGTGTCTACTAAACAGTCCAGGGCAATAAATCCCAGTTACCGGCTGCCTTTTGCCCAGGCACTGCAAAATGCCAACCTCTACATGCGGAACAGTCGTGTAGCCATCACCTACCAGCTTGCGGGTTTTTATGACGCTGACTACGATGAGACAGGCAGGACTTACAAGCAGCAACTAGATGACATGCGCCTGGCGAAACCTTTTGGACCTGATCTACTCAAGGTACGAGACGCAGTGCGTGCCGACCTGGTTTCCATGTACTCTGCAGGTAGAGAGTACTGCGGTATGGCGTGGCTGAACACATCCAAAGCTCAAGGGCACTCTGTGGTTTCATGTTTTGGTTCTTTGGCTCATGAGCTGGGGCACAATTTAGGCGCCCACCATAATTGGCATGACGGGGACCCAGTCGGCAGGCCACCCTATATGTTTGGATATCGATATATTACGGGAAGTCCTAGGTTCAGCACTCAGATGTCATATGGCTGCAATCCCGCTTGCCCACTGATACCGTATCACTCAAATCCGGATATTGAGTTTGAAACTATACCTGTTGGAACACGAGAGCATCACGATGTGGCGCGCCGCTTCAATGAGCGCAGAGAAGTAGTGGAGGACTTTTATGCGGATGGTAATAACTTCACAGTCTACGAGCATGCAAACTATCAGGGAAACGCCTGCACCTTCACCAGTAAAGGTGGAGTTAGCGCCTACCTTGCAGACATGTGTGGCGAGGGATGGCAGAAAAGAGTGTCGTCCTTGAAAGTTTCCAAAGTCAAACCGGGTGCCAGGGTTCGCATTCTGTCCGATTCAGGCAGCGGGGCAAGGTACATTAGCCTCAGGCTGGACGGTGATCTTGAGCTGCCCACATTGCAGGGACCTGTCGAAATCCCTGGTGCTGAGCTCAACTGGCTTGGCGGCTCGCTCGACGATAAGGTCTATCAGGTGTGGAGCAATGAGTACTGAAACGCACTGCCATATTTTGCCAGCGGGCTCTACACCGCTGGCAAAACTTCGGTTAGCGGCCTAGCCCGATACATCTGCCCACGTACTGCGGGCATGCCGACCCTACGGCGGTCTGGAGTTCCCGTAGGCAAGCGACGCTGTGCTCCGCGAACGGCGTAGACCTCGGCCCTGCCAGGTCAACATGCAGCAACATCTGCTCGCTTGCCGCCAATGCCTCGGCAAAGCCATCGCGGTGCAGGCTGTGATACACGTGCAGGCGCTTGCGGTCGAAGTCGAGGATCTGCGTTTGCACCCACACCTCGGTCCCCAGTTTCACTTCGTGCAGATAATTGATGTGCGCTTCCAGGGTAAACAGTGAATGACCGTTTTGGCCACGGCTCTCCGCATCCAGGCCGATCCGTTCCATCAGTGCGTCGGTGGCGTAGCTGAAGATCAGCAGGTAGAAGGCATCGCGCAGATGGCCGTTGTAGTCCACCCAGTCCGCCTGGACCGGGGTGCGGTAAGTGATCAGTTCGGGCATCGCGTGCTCCTTAATCGCCAAAGGCCATGCCGTGCTCGGCTTTGCTGGTTTTCACCGCCTCCAGCACCGCCAGCAGGGTGTCATCACGATAGCGCTCCAGCGCGGCGATGCTGCGATCCCCCAATTGTTCCGAGGTGCCGTCGACCACGTCGTCGATCAATTGGTCGGTCAGCTCCGGCGCTGGCAGGTAGGTCCACGGCAGCTTCAGGGCTGGGCCGAATTGCGACATGAAGTGGCGCATGCCGGCATCGCCACCGGCCAGGGTGTAGGTGAGAAACGTACCCATGAACGACCAGCGCAGGCCGGCGCCAAAGCGGATCGCGTCGTCGATCTCGCCGGTAGTCGCCACGCCGTCATTGACCAGATGCAAGGCCTCGCGCCACAGCGCTTCGAGCAGGCGGTCGGCAATAAAGCCGGGCACTTCCTTGCGCACATGCAACGGGCGCATGCCCAGTGCGGTGTAGATGGTTTTTGCAGCCTCGATTGCCGCTGGCGAGGTTTGATTGCCGCCAACGATTTCCACCAGTGGTAGCAGGTAAACCGGGTTGAACGGGTGGCCGACCACACAACGCTCTGGGTGAATGGCGGATTCGTAGAACTCGCTGGGCAGAAGGCCAGAGGTGCTGCTGCCGATGATCGCGTCGGGCTTGGCGGCGGCGCTGATTTTTGCGTGCAGGTCGAGCTTCAGGTCCAGCCGCTCTGGTGCACTTTCCTGAATGAAGTCGGCGTCGCGTACGCATTCTTCGATGGTGGCAACGAACTTCAGGCGATCTTGGGCTGCACCTGGGGCGAGGCCTTGTTTCTCCAGGGCCGGCCACGCGTTGGCGATACGTTTGCGCAGCGCTTGCTCGGCGCCGGGGGCAGGGTCCCAGGCGACTACGTCCAGGCCGTGGGCCAGGGCGCGGGCAACCCAGCCGCTGCCGATTACGCCGCTACCCAGGGCAGCGAAGGTCTTGATCTCGGTGATGAAGGGCATATCAGGGCTCCAGAAGGGCATCAGCGGCGGTTGAGGTTCATCTTTTCCCGGCCCTCAGCCGGGGTGAGCACGCGGCCACCCAGGCGGGCGATGATTTCGCTCGCGCGCTCGACCAGCTGGCCGTTGCTGGCCAGCACGCCCTTGTCCAGGTACAGGTTGTCTTCAAGGCCCACCCGCACGTTACCGCCGAGCAACACCGCCTGCGCGGCCATCGGCATCTGCATGCGGCCGATGCCGAAGCCGGCCCAGGTGACGTTGGCCGGCAGGTTGTCGACCATGGCTTTCATGGTGGTGGTGTCGGCCGGCGCGCCCCACGGGATGCCCAGGCACAGTTGGAACAG
>NZ_JABMCW010000162.1:0-12169 GCF_013179705.1 Pseudomonas sp. CM25
CCAAGGCCTTGGGCAGCACGTTCCGTTGCAGCTTTATCGTGGCGCCGGCAGAGGTGACACAAGTGCTGGAGCGCAGGGCGACGCTGAACCTGGGGCAGGGCGATGCGGTGATGCAGCGGATGCTGGCCGAGCTGATCAATGATGGCGAGCTGAAAAAACACTTGCGCCGGGTCAACCGCGAGTACCGCCGGCGTCGGGAGACCCTGCTGGCTTGCCTGCGGGATGCGTTTGGCGAACAGATTACGGTACGCGAACCGGAGGGCGGGCTGGCCTTGTGGGTGCGGTTTGCCGACGCCATCAATGTGGACCGGCTGGTTCGCAAAGCGCAGGAGCTGGACCTGGTAGTGCGCAGTGGCCGGCAGTTTTCGCCGTTCGGGCATGCCGAGAACGCCTTGCGCCTGGGGTTTGCTTCGCTGGATGCGGATGAAATTCGCCGGGCCGTCCAGCGCTTGGCGCAGGCGGCCAGGGCGATGTAGTGCCGGGCTAGGCTTTGGTTTTGGGGTCTGCTGACATCCGCCACCAGCCTGACACTGACCTCGGTATCCGCCTCGCCGAGCCTGCCTGCACCAGAAAACACCCAGCGCATGTCGGTGCAGGTCGAGGGCAGCGGGCCGGACGTTTTCGTCATGCTGGATCAGCCACATGCGTTTGCGCTGCCGTGATCGACTTCCTCGGCCGATGAGGTTAGCCTCGGCGCAATGCTGCCAGCCCAGCCAATAGAAAATCCATCGCCATGACCTCAGGTTTTCCCGGGTTGCCCTCACTCAACGCGCTGCGCGTGTTCGAGGTGGTGGCGCGCCACTTGAACTTTCGCCTGGCGGCCGAGGAGCTCGGTGTCACCCAGGCCGCCGTTGCCCAGCAGGTTCGCGGGCTGGAAGCCGGCCTGGAGGTGCGCCTGTTCGAGCGCTTGCCGCGCGGGCTTGGCCTGACCGATGCCGGGCATGCCTACAGCACCAGTGTGCGCAGTGCCCTGGCGATGATCGACGAGGCCACACGGCTGCTGCGCCCGACACCTTCCCACCTCACCGTCAGCGTGACGCCGACCTTTGCCTCGAAATGGCTGATCCCCAGGCTAGGGCACTTTGCCGAGAGCCACCCTGATATCGACCTGCGGGTGCTGGCCACCGACCGGCTTTCGCACTTTCATACCGATGGGGTGGACCTGGCGGTGCGTTATGGTCAGCCACCATTTGCTGCCGGGTTGAACGCAGAGTTGTTGATGGAACCGCGTGTGGTGGCAGTGGCGAGCCCGGCACTGTTGGCCGGTATGGGCCGGCCGCAAGGCTTCGCCGCCCTGCAGCGCTATGTGGCGCTGCACGATGCGCACAATTTCTGGCCGTCATTCTGTGCAACGGTGTTCCCTGGTCACCCACCGCCCACCGCCAGGACCGTGCGCTTCAACCAGACCTCGCTGGCCATAGAAGCGGCCATTGGCGGCCAGGGCATCACCTTGGCCAGCCATGCCTTTGTCCGTGACGACATCGCGGTCGGCCGGCTGGTGCAGGTATTCCCCCAGCACCTGCAGCTGGACAAGGCGTTCTACCTGGTATGGCCACGTAAAGGCCAGCCCATTGCGGTGCTGGAAACGGTGAGGGCCTGGCTGAAGGCGCAAGTTGACGAAAGAAAATCTACTGGCTAGGCGAAGCCTGGCTGCCTCCCTCGGTCGCGGCGTGGCTGCTACTGTGAATGCACTTGTAAGCACAGCGTTGCATCTTCAACGGAGGCAGTATGTCGGTAGAAAAGGTAGCAATCATCACCGCCGGTGGCAGTGGCATGGGCGCTGCGGCAGCACGCCGCCTGGCCGCAGACGGCTTCAAGGTCGGGATTCTCTCGTCCTCGGGCAAGGGCGAGGCGCTGGCCAGGGAGCTGGGCGGGATTGGCGTGACGGGCAGCAACCAGTCGGTCGAGGATTTGCAGCGGCTGGTCGATGCCGTGGTCGAGCAGTGGGGGCGTGTCGATGTACTGGTGAACAGTGCCGGCCATGGTCCACGTGCGCCGATCCTCGAGATCAGCGATGGCGACTGGCACAAGGGCATGGACACCTACCTGCTCAACGTCATCCGCCCGACACGCCTGGTGACGCCGATCATGCAACGGCAGAAGGGCGGGGCGATCATCAACATCTCCACCGCCTGGGCGTTCGAACCCAACGAAATGTTCCCGACCTCGGCGGTGTTCCGTGCGGGCCTGGCAGCGTTCAGCAAGATATTTGCCGACACCTATGCGGCGGATAACGTGCGCATCAACAATGTGCTGCCGGGCTGGATCGACAGCCTGCCGGCCACCGAGCAACGTCGCGACAGCGTGCCGCTCAAGCGTTATGGCACCAGCGAGGAAATTGCCGCGACCATTGCCTTTCTGGCCAGCGAGGGTGGCGCGTACATCACTGGGCAGAACATCAAGGTCGATGGTGGCCTGACGCGTAGCGTCTGAGCTGCTGCCGTATTCGCGGGCAAGTCCGCCCCTACAGAGGAGCGGACTTTGCCTGGGGCACTCGCGCTTTCATCAAGCGCTTTGGGCTGCCAGGCTGTTGCTGACATTGCGCCCCAGCACCAGCACCGTGACAAACCCACAGCCCACCAGCGCCGTGGCCAGGCTCAGCAGCACCGCCGTGCCCATATGGTCGACCACCTGCCCACCGAAGAACGAGCCCAGCGCAATGATCACCTGGAACATCGCCACGAACAGCGGCATGCCACGCTCGACATCCTTGGGCGCGACCACAAACATCCAGATATTGGCGCAGGCCGGGAACGCGCCAAAGGCAAAGCCCCACAGCGCGATCAGCATCGCGGCGCCGGTCATGCCGGTGGCGAAGTGCGGGAACAGGGCGGTGCTGACAGCGATCAGCAGCGCGACCAGCATCAGGGTATGCCGTACGCTGCGGTTGGCCGCGAAACCGGCGAAGATGTTGCCCATGAATCCGGCCACGCCATACAGCAGCAACAATGAGCCGATGGTAGGGCCATCAAAGCCGGCATTCTGTTTGAAGAACGGTGCAACGTAAGTGTACGCGGCAAAGTGCGCCAGACCGATCAGCAGGACGGCGATCAAACCGACCCGCGCTTGCGGGTTGATGAACAGGGCCGGCAGGTCGCTCACGCGAATGGCCTTCTCCGGGTTCAGCCGCGGCAGCAACAGTACCTGCGCCAGCAGCACCGGGATCCCCACCAGCGCGGTAACCAGAAAGGTCATGCGCCAGCCCATCAGGCCACTCAGCCAGGTACCTACGGGCACACCCACTACAGTCGCCAGGGTAACCCCGGCCATGATGATCGAGTTGGCCTTGGCTACGCCCATGCCATCAGGCGCCAGGCGGCCGCTGAGGGCAATGGCGGTGGCCCAGAAGCCGCCGATACTGACGCCCAGCAGCACCCGGCCGACCAGCAGCAGGTTGAAGTCGACGGCGTAGGCGACGATCGCGTTGGCGATGATCATGATCAGCGTCAGGCCGATCAGCAGGTAGCGCCGGTCCAGTGCACCGACGCCCACGGAAATCAAAGGCGCGGCCAGCGCGGCCATGATGCCGGGCAGGGTCACCATCAGGCCGGCAAGGCCGGCACTGATGCCAAGGTCGCTGGCCACATCGTTGAGCACGCCCACCGGCAGAAACTCGCTGGTGACCAGGGCGAAGGCACCAACGGCGACCGAAAGAATCGCCAGCCACTGCTGGGTGAGACTCTGTTGGCTGTGTTCGGGAAGGCCCTGACGGGCCTGGGGGGTATTTGGCATGGGGTGCGGTTCCATGAGGGGATGTCGCCTGTGGCAGGCGCAGGAGCGGGGAGATTTGCAGGCGATTATAGGGACGGCCCTGCCAGGCCGACAGGCGCGCCGCTCGATAGTGATCATCAGTGCAATCGATGAAAGCTCACCGCTGCAGCTTGCTGTCCCGGCGCGACGCCCCCCAGCACCATGTGGAGGACCGTTTGGGCAGCGCGTTCAAAATCCGCTTTGTTTGGGTAGGGCGGCGCGCACGGCGATATCGTGCGAGTGCGTAGCGGTAAACGTCGACTCCTGCCGAGGCGGCTGTGGAAAGACGCCCGGCAAGATCGTCGACACCGTCAGTTCATGGCGATACCAACACGTCACACTGCGATTCGTTCAGCACATGTTTGGTGACGCTGCCGACCAACAGCGCTTCCAGGGCGCTTTCACCCTGTTTGCCGACCACGATCAGGTCGCACTCCAGCGCCAGCTCCTGCTCGGCAATCCGCCAGCCAGGGTCGCCATGCAGCACGATCTGCCGGGCGTCGGCCACGCCGGCAATCTCGCTCAGTGCGGCGAGTTGTTTCACGGCATCCTTGCGGATGACGTTGCGGTAATGGGTGAGGGTGTCATGGTCGATGTGGGCGAAGCGGATACTGCTTTCGAACGGGGCTTCGTACACATGCAACAGGATGATTTCGGCCTGAGGCGCAATGGCCTTGGCCAGTTCGATGGCCCGCTGCGACGCTGGCGAAAAGTCGACGGGCACCAGCACGGTGCGGTAGGCGTCGCGGGGCGCCTGCTTCACCACCAGCAAAGGGCAGGGCATCCGATCAAGCATTTTGTGCACGGTAGAGCCCAGCAGCAAGCGCCGGCCCACGCCCTGGCCTTTCGCCCCACACACCAGCAGGTCGCTGCCCTTGTCTTGCACCACACGGGAGATTTCCGTGGTCACCGAGCCGTTGGCCACCTGCACGCCAGCGGCAATGTCATAGCGCTGGAACAGCATTGCCGCCTGTGCGCGCAGCTTTTCGCCGGCGCTGTCCCGCACCCGCTGCAACAGGTCGTCATCAGGTACCACCAGCTGCTTCAGGCGCTCGAAGGGTGCCGGGTTGGCAATATACAGCAGGTCCAGCGGGGCTTGCTGCGCCTGGCTGAGGACGGCCGCGCGCTCCGCTGCGTTGCGGGCAAAGGGTGACAGGTCGGTGGCTACCAGTATGTGTTTCAGCGGGCTCATGTGGGGCTCCTTGTCCAAGATCGCGCGGTTATCGATGCGCTGCTTGCTGCCATCGTCTCGCGAACCCGATACGGCGGCTTGATTTGCGTCAACTGCATGCCGATCCCGTCTGCATCAAATCCCAGGCCCTGGCATCTGCCGGGTCGGCGGGGATCAAGGCCGGGATGCAGCAGTCACGAGCAATGCGCATGGGGGCAGAAACACGCGCTGCACTGAAATTTTGCATGAGCCATCTTGATGCTTTCACATAGTGGTACTAATACTTAAGCACTGCTGGAAGAGGGATGATCATGCAGACGCGCTTCGTAGTAGTTCCCGCTGTGCCGCTCCAGAAAGAATTGCTCCCTCGCCGTTTTGGCTTCCCGGCCGCCTTGGGGGAGGGCTACGACCTGTATGACACGCTGGAAAAGGTGCGCCTGAGCATCAACTTCCCGACCCGCGCTGCCGCGGAATACGAGTGCGCTTCGCGCAACGGTTGCTGTGATACAGGCGGGGCGGATATCGCCGGCAATGGCTGATCAGGCCAGGTAGCGCCGGTAATAGTCCAGCGTCGCCAGGTTTTTGTCCTTGGCTTCGAACATGATGTCGAACCGGTCCAGGAACTGCTGGGCGTAGCGGTTGGTCCAGTCGTTCCACATCTGAGCGCTGTGTGCGTACAAGTCGCGTTTAGCCCAGGCGCGGCATGTGAAGTCTCCAGAACTGGTGGGAGGTGTCGCGGCACCCCTGCCGCTAACCGTGTGTGCGCAACGCTTCGACCAACTCGGCTTTGGTCATGGTGGAACGCCCCTTGATGTCTTTGCTTCGCGCTTCTTTCATCAGGCTGGCCTTGGTCTGGGTTTCCAGCGAACTGCCAGAGGTGCGTGAGTGGCCCTGACGTGATTTGGCGGCACGTTTTGCCGAGTCCGAGCGCGCGGACTGCTTTTCGCTGGAGGCGGTCGTTTTCCCCGAACCGCCTTTTTTATCGCCACCCCCCGACTGCTTGTTGACCGTGGCCCAGGCGCGCGCCTTGGCCTCGTCTTTCGGTACGCCCTTGTGCTCATAGCCCGCCTCGATGTGCTCGGCTTTGCGCTTCTGCTTGTCTGTGTATTTGTCTTTGTCACCGCGTGGCATGGTCCTCACTCCCGCTTCATTGGCCTGACCGGTTGAAACCCTGCGCAGCGCCAGAGTGCCGGGCAATGGACGAATGGCACCATTGCTTCGGCCGATGGTCATTCAATGGACATATACAGGCTTTAGGGTGGAGACAGGAGCCGTTACAAGGCTCCGGTCCAGCTAGGCGAACCGGGATGACTCATGAAGGCAATGGACATCGCTACAGCCAGGCGCAAGGGTATCAAGCTGCGCGCCACGGTAATTTATCGCAAGGATGGCCAGGTGCTTTTTGTGCGCAAGCGCAATGCGAAATGGAACCTGCCGGGGGGCAGGGTCGAACCGGATGAGACGCCACTGCAGGCTGCGCGGCGGGAAATGGCGGAAGAGACCGGCCTGGCCTTCGATGAATTGCGCTTTGTCAGCGAGTACCGTGAGGAGCGGGTTATCCATTATTTGTTCGAGGCGCGCAACGCGGCGGACAAGCCTCGTCCTCGCAACGAGATAGACGCCTGCCGCTGGATCAAGCCGCGGCAGGTGGCCAAGCGGCGGGTCAGGCGGCCGATCAAGACGCTGTTGCGGCATTGCGCTTGAGGCTGGGGCACGCAAAGATCGCGTGCGGGCTGACAGGTGCCTGCCACAATACATGCAGCGCCTGTCAGCCCTGACGCGATCTTTGCGTGCCCCAGACAATGCCCCCGCCCCACCCCTGTCAATAAACCTGCGGCACAATCATGTCCACCGGCGTCGGGTTACGGCTGTAGTCCTCCTGCCTGACCCGCTGTGGCAAGTCGATCCTCGGCACCTCCGCCTCTTCATCCAAGCAGCTCGCGATGGATGCGCCTCATCAAGGTGTGTTCTGTCGGGGACATGGCGAGCGCTCGTGCTGGGGATAGATGGCAAATTGATAATCGCCTTCGGTTACCAAGGCATGACATCACCCTGCCGCCATGGCAGAGGGAAAAAGCTCTACCGTGCGGCCTGCCATTCAATCGTCACAAAGCTGTAACACAGCTGATGCAAAGTGTGCCGGCCATCACAAGGAGCGCTTTTCGATGATTCGCCTGATGAAGTCTGCTGCACTCGCCGTTGCCGTTTCGCTTTGTGCCACTTCCGGGGCTTTCGCCGCCGAGAACGTTCGCCTGACCGGTTCCGGCGCGAGCTTCCCGGCTCCTATCTACCTGACCTGGTTCAAGGACTTCAGCAAGAATACTGCTGGCGTCACCGTTGACTATCAGTCCAAGGGTAGCGGCGCGGGTGTCCAGGACTTCCTGAACAAGACCGTCGACTTCGCCGCCAGCGACTCGGCCATGAGCGAAGCGGACATCGCCAAGGTCGGCGAAGGCGTGCAACTGCTGCCAATGACCGCCGGTGAGATCGTCCTGGCCTACAACCTGCCGGGCGCCCCTAAAGGGCTGAAGCTGCCTCGCGATGTGTACTCCAACATCTTCCTGGGCAAGATCACCAAGTGGAACGACCCGCAGATCGTCGCTGCCAACCCCGAGCTGAAGCTGCCAGACATGCCGATCACCGTGGTGGTCCGTGCCGACTCCAGCGGCACCAACGCGGTGTTCACCAAGCACCTGTCGGCTATCAACGCTGACTTCAAGAAAGACCTGGGTGAAGGCAACACCGTCAACTGGCCAGCCACCGACAAGTTCATCAAGTCGCCGAAGAACGACGGCGTAACCGCCACCGTACGCCAGACCCCAGGCGCCATCGGCTACATCGAATACGGCTTCGCCAAACTGGCCAAGGTCGACTTCGCCGTACTGCAAAACAAAGCCGGCCAGTACGTCGTGCCGAACGCCGAGAGCGGTGCCGAAGCGCTGGCTGCGGTGAAGATGCCGGAAAACCTGATTGCCCACCTGCCAGACCCGGAAGGTGCCAAGTCCTACCCGATCACTTCCTACACCTGGATGATCTTCCGCAAGGACAATGGCAGCCCGGAAAAGGCCAAGGCCATGCGTGAAATGGTCGAGTACGGCCTGACCAAAGGCCAGGAGATCGCCGACTCGATGGGTTACATCCCGCTGCCAGCGTCGGTTGTCGCCGAAGTGCGCAAAGCGTCGGAAAACATCAAGTAATACCCTCAGGCGCTCCTGGCGTGGACGGACTGTCACGCCGGGGGTGTTTGCCCTTTGTCCCGGAACTCGCCCATGAACACACCTTTTGCCATACCGGATAACCCGGATTCCGCGTGCCAGCCACCGTCCGCCAAGGACTTCCTGGTTGACCGCACCTTCCGTGCGCTTGCACGTATCGGTGTGGTGCTGATCCTCGCGCTGGTCTTCGCGCTGGTGTACGAAGTAGGACGCAAGGCACTTCCTGGCATGGAAAAGCACGGGTTTGATGTGCTGTTCGGCACTGTATGGGACGTCAACCAGGGCAAATACGGCATTCTGCCCGCCATTTGGGGCACGCTTTACAGCGCCCTGATCGCCTTGTTGATCGCCGGCTTCTTCGGCGTCAGCATGGCCATTTTCCTCACCCAGGATTTCCTTCCGGCCAAGCTTGCCGCGGTGTTCCGCACCATCGTCGAGCTGCTCGCCGCCATCCCCAGCGTGGTCTACGGCCTGTGGGGCATCTATGTGGTCATCCCGGCGATTCGCCCGCTGACCGCGTGGCTGAACAGCGAGCTGGGCTGGATCCCGTTTTTCGGCACCTCACTGAGCGGGCCAGGCCTGCTGCCTGCGGCGTTGGTACTGGCGATCATGATCCTGCCGACCATTGCTGCCGTTTCCCAGGATGCGCTGACCAGCGTGCCAATGAAAACCAAGCAGGCGGCCTACGGCATGGGCACCACCCACTGGGAAGCCATCCTCAAGGTGATGGTGCCATCCGCCGCCACCGGCATCTTCGGCTCCTTGGTGCTGGGCCTCGGCCGCGCACTGGGTGAAACCATGGCCCTGGCCATGCTGGTCGGCAACGCCAATACCATCACCTTGTCCCTGTTCGCCCCGGCCAACACCCTGGCAGCGCTGCTGGCGCTGAACTTCCCGGAAGCCGGCCCGAACGAGATCGAGGTGCTGATGTATGCGGCACTGGTACTGATGTTCATCACCCTGCTGGTGAACGTGTTCGGCTCGATGATCATGCTCTACGCCCAGCGGGGTAACAAACAATGACCGACCTTTCGACCCCTGTAGCCGCGTTGCCCAGCCTGCAGCGCAAGCTCGAAGGCCGCGCCCTGCGCAGCCTGGTCCTGACCTCGCTGGCCTGGTTCGCGGCGCTGGTTGCCAGCGTGCCGCTGATTTCCGTGCTGTACATGCTGATCACCCGCGGCGGTGCGCGCCTCAGCCTGGAAGTGTTCACCGAGTTGCCGCCTACCGGCTTCGAGATGGGCGGCGGTTTTGGTAACGCCATGGCCGGTACCTTCGTCATGGTCGGCATCGCTGCCGCCATCGCGGTACCGGTCGGTATCCTGGCAGCCGTGTTCCTCGCCGAGCTCGGCCCGGAGAGCAAGCTGGCCAACGCCGCGCGCTTTGCCGCGAAGATGCTCACTGGCCTGCCTTCGATTCTGGCCGGCGTATTCGCCTACGCCCTGGTGGTGATGACCACCGGCACCTATTCGGCACCGGCAGGTGGCGTGGCGCTGGCGGTGCTGATGCTGCCGATCGTGGTGCTGACCGCCGAAGAGTCGATGAAGATGGTGCCCAAGATCATGAAGGACGCCGCCTACGGCATGGGCTGTACCCGTGCCCAGGTGATCTGCAAGATCGTCCTGCCCACCGGCCTGCCTGCCATCCTCACCGGCGTGATGCTGGCCGTGGCCCGCGCCGCTGGCGAAACCGCGCCACTGCTGTTCACCGCGTTGTTCAGCAACTACTGGATCTACCATGACGGCAGCCTGGCGGTCATGAACCCCACGGCATCGCTTGCCGTACTGATTTACAACTTCTCCGGCATGCCGTTCGACAACCAGCTCGAGCTCGCCTGGGCGGCCTCGCTGGTACTGGTGATGATCGTGCTGGTAATCAACATTCTGAGCCGAGTCTTCGGCAAGCCCAAGTATTGAGAAAGGGAGCATCCAACTTGAACGTATCCACTGCGCAAAGAGCCGCTCCCATGGTCAACGAAGCCCCGATCGTCATGGACTGCAAGCTGGACAAGATTTTCTACGGCAACTTCATGGCCGTGCGTGACAGCCATGTGCCGATCCGCAAAAACGAGATCACCGGCTTCATCGGGCCGTCCGGCTGTGGCAAGAGTACCGTGCTGCGCAGCCTCAACCGCATGAACGACCTGGTCAAGGGTTTCCGCTTCGAAGGCCATGTGCACTTCCTTGGCCAGGATGTCTACGGCAAGGGCGTCGACCCTGTGGTGGTGCGCCGCTACATCGGCATGGTGTTCCAGCAGCCCAACCCGTTCTCGATGAGCATCTTCGACAACGTCGCCTTTGGCCTGCGCCTGAACCGCTACAAGGGCGACCTGGGCGACCGCGTGAAGCACGCCCTGCAAGGCGCGGCACTGTGGGATGAAGTGAAGGACAAGCTCAAGGTCAGCGGCCTGTCGCTGTCCGGCGGCCAGCAGCAACGTCTGTGCATCGCCCGCGCCATCGCTACCGAGCCGGAAGTGCTGCTGCTGGACGAACCCTGCTCGGCGCTCGACCCGATCGCCACCCGTCGGGTGGAAGAGCTGATGGTCGAGCTGAAGAAGGACTACACCATCGCGCTGGTAACCCACAACATGCAGCAGGCGATTCGTGTGGCCGACACCACGGCGTTCTTCTCGGTCGATATCTCCCAGGGTACCCGCACCGGCTATCTGGTCGAGATGGGCCCGACCGCGCAGATCTTCCAGAACCCGCGCGAGCAGCTGACCAGTGACTACATCAGCGGCAAGTTCAGCTGAATCACACCCATCAAGGTGGCCGGGTGTTGCAACCAGGGAGGTTGCAACACCCGGCCGCGTTACCTTCCGTTAAAGTGTTACCCGGGATTTCAAATGCGAGCGATACGTCGTCTTGATCTGTCAGCGGTAGAGCGCGCACTGCGCGAGGTGCAGGGCCGCTTTGCCGAACTCAGCCAGCACTTCACCGAACCGCGCGACCCGTTTACCGACGAGGTGCTGCTCAATGTGCTTGAAGGCTATGCGCTGATTGACGACTATGTCGCTCGCGGTATCGACCTGTTCGACCTGCAACAGCTGAACCTGATGCTGGAAATCAATGCCACCGTGCTGTGCGGCACCGACCCGGCCCGGCGTGTGGAATTCGCCCCGCACCTGGCGGCCACCGAGGCGCACTTTTTCAACAACGTCGAAGGTGGCATCAAGGACTTGTACAACTGGTACTGCTCGTACCGCAGTGATTCGATCTGGAAGCGGGCTGCCGGTGTCTATGTACGTATCCTCAGCAAGCCGCAGCTGTTCATCGAAGGCAACAACCGCACGGGCTCGCTCATCGTCAGCTACCTGCTGATGCGCGCCGGGCTGCCACCATTCGTGCTGTCGCTGGACAACGCCGAGGGTTACTTCAACCCGTCCTCGGTCATTCGCAACTCCGCTAAACACGGTGTCAAGGCATTGTACGAATTACCCAAGATCAAGAAAAAGTACGCCGCGTTCCTCGAAGCGCACGCGCCTGAGCCCGGCAAGTTCTTCCTCGGTGGCACAGCCGTGCCGGTTTGCGAGGGGAGCCGCTGATGCAACGCACTTCACTGTTCGCCCGCGGCCGCCAAGCCCTCGAGCGCAAGCTGAAGCGGGGCCAGGTACGCATTTCGTTCGATATCGACGACACGCTCGCCTGCCTGCCCGAACACGCGGCCGCCGAGGACAGCAAGCTGCCGGGCTTTGTCCATCGCTGGCTCGGTGAACCGCTGCGCAGCGGCACCCGCGAGCTGGTCCGCGACCTGCGCCGCCAGGGCTGCAGCATCTGGATCTACACCTCGTCGGGGCGCACCCCGTCCTATATCCGCCGCTGGCTGCTGTTGTACGGCATCCATGTCGACGGCGTGGTCAACAGTGACCGGCACCAGCATATCCTGGCCCAGAACGGGCTGGAGAACTCGCCCTCGAAGCTGCCGTCTGCCTTCGATATCGACTTGCATGTCGATGATTCCGAGGGCGTTCGGCTGGAAGGCGTCGACCACGGTTTCCGCGTGGTCGTCGTCTGCCCCAAGGATGAAAACTGGGCGC
>NZ_JABMCW010000163.1:0-12065 GCF_013179705.1 Pseudomonas sp. CM25
ACCCACATTCGGACATCGACCTGCTGATCCTGCTGGGTGCGGCCGAGCACGAACAGTACCGCGACGCGATCGAGCGTTTTCTCACCTTGCTGTGGGACATCGGCCTTGAAGTGGGTCAGAGCGTGCGCACCGTCGACGAGTGCGCCGAACAGGCCCGCGACCTCACGGTCATCACCAACCTGATGGAAAGCCGCACCATCGCCGGCCCCGAAGCCCTGCGCCAGCGCATGCTCGAAGTCACCAGCACCGTGCACATGTGGCCCAGCAAAGACTTCTTCCTGGCCAAGCGCGCCGAACTCAAGGCCCGCCACCACAAGTACAACGACACCGAGTACAACCTCGAGCCGAATGTGAAGGGTTCGCCCGGTGGCCTGCGCGACATCCAGACGGTGCTGTGGGTGGCTCGCCGCCAGTACGGCACCCTGAACCTGCACGCACTGGCCGGCGAAGGCTTCTTGCTGGAGAGCGAGAACGAACTGCTGGCCTCGTCCCAGGACTTTTTGTGGAAGGTGCGCTACGCCCTGCACATGCTGGCCGGGCGTGCCGAGGACCGCCTGCTGTTCGACCACCAGCGCAGCATTGCTGCGCTGCTTGGCTACAGCGACGACAACCCCAAGCGGGCCATCGAGCAGTTCATGCAGCAGTACTACCGGGTGGTGATGAGCATCAGCCAGTTGTGCGACCTGATCATCCAGCATTTCGAGGAAGTCATCCTCGCCGACGATGACAGCGGCACTACCCAACCCCTCAACGCACGCTTCCGCCTGCACGACGGCTACATAGAAGCCAGCAAGCCGAACGTGTTCAAGCGCACTCCGTTCGCCATGCTGGAAATCTTCGTGCTGATGGCCCAGCACCCCGAGATCAAGGGAGTGCGCGCCGACACCGTACGCCTGCTGCGCGAGCACCGGCACCTGATCGACGACACCTTCCGCACCGATATTCGCAACACCAGCCTGTTCATCGAGCTGTTCAAGTGCGAAATCGGCATCCACCGCAACCTGCGGCGGATGAACCGCTACGGCATCCTTGGCCGTTACCTGCCGGAATTCGGCCTGATCGTCGGGCAGATGCAACACGACCTGTTCCACATCTATACGGTCGATGCGCACACCCTCAACCTCATCAAGCACCTGCGCAAGCTGCAATACACGCCGGTGTCCGAGAAATTCCCGCTGGCCAGCAAGCTGATGGGCCGCCTGCCCAAGCCCGAGCTGATCTATCTGGCCGGGCTGTACCACGACATCGGCAAGGGTCGCCAGGGCGACCACTCGGAAATCGGCGCGGTGGATGCGCAGAAATTCTGCGAACGCCACCAGTTGCCGGCCTGGGACAGCCGGCTGATCGTGTGGCTGGTGCAGAACCACCTGGTGATGTCCACCACCGCCCAGCGCAAAGATTTGTCCGACCCGCAGGTGATCAACGACTTTGCCCTGCACGTGGGCGACGAGACGCGCCTGGACTACCTGTATGTACTGACCGTGGCCGACATCAACGCCACCAACCCCAGCCTGTGGAACTCGTGGCGGGCCAGCCTGCTGCGCCAGCTGTACTCCGAGACCAAGCGTGCGCTGCGCCGGGGCCTGGAAAACCCGCTGGATCGCGAAGAACAAATCCGCCAGACGCAGTCCGCAGCGCTGGACATCCTGGTACGCGAAGGCACCGACCCGGACGATGTCGAGCAGCTGTGGTCGCAGCTTGGCGATGACTACTTCCTCAAGCACAATGCCGGCGATGTGGCCTGGCACACCGACGCGATCCTGCAGCAACCTGCCGATGGCGGGCCGCTGGTGCTGATCAAGGAAACCACCCAGCGCGAGTTCGAGGGTGGCACGCAGATTTTCATCTACGCCCCCGACCAGCACGACTTCTTCGCTGTGACGGTGGCGGCCATGTCGCAGCTGAACCTGAACATCCATGACGCGCGGATCATCACCTCGAGCAGCCAGTTCACCCTCGACACCTACATCGTGCTGGACAACGATGGCGGCTCGATCGGTGACAACCCGCAGCGGGTCAGGCAGATTCGCGACGGCCTGACCGAAGCGCTGCGCAACCCCGAGGACTACCCGACCATCATCCAGCGCCGGGTGCCGCGCCAGCTCAAGCACTTCAACTTCCCGCCGCAGGTGACCATCCTCAACGATGCCCAGCGCCCGGTGACTATCCTCGAGATCACCGCGCCCGACCGTCCCGGCCTGCTGGCCCGGCTGGGGCGGATCTTCCTGGAGTTTGACCTGTCGCTGCAGAACGCCAAGATCGCTACCCTCGGCGAGCGGGTCGAAGACGTGTTCTTCATCACCGATGCCGACAACCAGCCGTTGTCCGACCCACAACTGTGCAGCCGCCTGCAGGAAGCCATCGTCCAGCAGCTGCAGGCCGGCCAGACCAGTGATGCCAGCCCTACCCGCGTGAATTTTTAACGACTAGACGATTGACGAGACCTTGCGCCGATGAACCATGCATTGACCCAGCTTCAGCCCTACCCGTTCGAGAAGCTCCGCGCCCTGCTGGGCAGTGTTGTGCCTGCGGCGGACAAACGCGCCATCGCCCTGTCGATCGGTGAGCCGAAGCACGAATCGCCGGCGTTCGTCGCCCAGGCCATGGCCGACAACCTCGACAAGCTGGCGGTGTACCCCAGCACCCTCGGCCTGCCCGCCCTGCGCCAGGCCATCGGCCAGTGGTGCGAGCGGCGCTTTGGCGTACCGGCTGGCTGGCTGCACGCCGACAGCAATATCCTGCCGGTCAACGGCACCCGTGAAGCGCTGTTCGCCTTCACCCAGGCCGTGGTCAACCGCGCCGATGATGGCCTGGTCATCAGCCCCAACCCGTTCTACCAGATCTACGAAGGTGCAGCGCTGCTGGCCGGTGCCACCCCGCACTACCTGCCGTGCCTGGAAGACAACGGCTTCAACCCCGACTTCGACGCCGTACCCGCCGACGTCTGGAAGCGCTGCCAGATCCTGTTCCTGTGCTCGCCAGGCAACCCCACCGGCGCGCTGGTGCCAATGGATACCCTGAAGCAGCTGATTGCCCTGGCTGACGAACACGACTTCGTGATTGCCGCCGACGAGTGCTACAGCGAGCTGTACTTCGACGAAGACGCCCCGCCACCGGGCCTGTTGAGCGCCTGCGCCGAGCTGGGCCGCAGCGACTTCAAGCGTTGCGTGGTGTTCCACAGCCTGTCCAAGCGCTCCAACCTGCCAGGTTTGCGCTCGGGCTTCGTCGCCGGCGACGCCTCGATCATCAAGCCGTTCCTGCTGTACCGCACCTACCACGGCTGCGCCATGCCGGTGCAAACCCAGCTGGCCAGCATCGCCGCCTGGCAGGACGAGGCGCACGTGCGCGAGAACCGCGACCAGTACCGCGCCAAGTACGATGCCGTGCTGGATATCCTGCAACCGGTAATGGACGTACAGCGCCCGGACGGCAGCTTCTACTTGTGGGCCAAGGTGCCGGGCTGTGATGCCGATTTCACCCGCGACCTGTTCGAGGCCCAGCATGTCACGGTAGTGCCGGGTTCGTACCTGTCGCGTGAAGTGGACGGCGTGAACCCGGGTGCAGGACGTGTGCGGATGGCCCTGGTCGCACCGCTGGCCGAGTGCATCGAGGCGGCGGAGCGGATTCGCGCGTTCCTGCAGAACCGCTGATTCAACAAGGGCTGCATAGTTCTTGAGGACTGCGCAGTACCCTGTGCCAGCCAGTCAAGATTGCCGGGGCCGCTTTGCGGCCCCTACGCTCTACCTGACTGACCCCAGGTTCGCCTCACTCATATCCAGCTCACCCAGCACCTGCCGCACCACTTCATCCCCAACCTCGTGCTGGCGATGCAGGTTGTACAGCTCCAACCGCTGCGCCCTCAGTGCCCGCAAGCGCAACTTACGCTCCAGCAGATCCATCTGCTCGGCGAGCGCCTTGGCTTCGGCACTGTCGTTGTAGCTGTCCAGTTCATCCCGGTATTCAGCCATCAAGCGTGCCTTCAGCTCGGTCGCCAGGGTCGCCTGCGCAGCATCCTGCGGGGCATTGGCGTCAATCACATCCTCTGCCTCCAGCGCATGGATCGCCGCCTCGGCGGTGCGCCGCCAGGCTTCCTGCACTTCTTTCTGCAAGCGCTCGTCCGGGCTCTGGGTCACCCCACGCAGCAGGATCGGCAGCGCGATGCAGGCACTGATCAGCGACAGCAGGATTACCCCGGCCGCGATGAAGATCAGCAAGTCACGTTCAGGGAAAGCGTTGCCCGCCCCTATCAACAACGGGATCGACATCACACCGGCCAGAGTGACCGCACCGCGTACCCCGCCCAGGGTCAGCAACCAGCACGAGCGTGCCGTCGGCATCAGCACCAGTGCCGGCTTGCCGCGCCAGCGACGGACCACACCAATGGCGCGCCAGATGCTCTGCACCCAGATGAACCGGAGCAGGATCAGCGCAGCGAAGATCGCCACCACGTCCAGGCTGCGATAGGCCAGTGTCGGCCAGAGGGTCGCTTCATGGCTGACCACGGCCTTGATGATGTCCGGCAGTTGCAGGCCCAGCAACAGGAAGATCAGGCCGTTGAAGGCAAACTCCAGCAGCGACCAGACGCTGCGGTTGAGCAGCCGGGTGCTGGTCTGCCGTGGCAGCAGGTCGAGCCAGCTCTGCATCATGCCGGCCGCTACCGCCGAGAGGATGCCCGACACGCCCAGGCGCTCGGCCAGCACGTAGGCGGCAAACGGCAACAGCAGCATGAACACCACGTGGGTGGCCGGGTCGTCCCAGCCACGGGTGATCATCCACATGCGCAGACGGCCGATCAGCCAGCTCAGGGCCACGCCCACAGCCAGGCCGCCCAGCGCCACGAGGACGAAGCTGAAGCTGGCGTCGGCCAGCGAGAACGCCCCGGTAATCGCCGCCGCCAGGGCAAACTTGAAAGTCACCAGGCCCGTGGCGTCGTTCATCAAGGCCTCGCCCTGCAGCATATGCATCAGCGGGGTGGGCAGGCGGTCCTGGGCAATGGCCGAAACCGCCACGGCATCGGTCGGCGACAGCACGGCGGCAAGGGCGAAGGCCACCGGCAGCGGAATGCTCGGCAGCAGCCAGTGAATGAAGTAGCCGGCCCCGACCACGGTGAACAACACCAGGCCAACGGCCAGCGCCACCACCGGACCGCGGATGCGCCACAACTCACGTTTGGGAATGCGCCAGCCGTCGGCGAACAGCAGCGGTGGCAAGAACAGGAACAGGAACAATTCGGGGTCCAGGGCTACGTGCAGGCCCAGTGTCGGCCATGCGAGCAAGGCGCCGGCGGCGATCTGCACCAATGGCAACGGCAGCGGAATCATGCGGCCGACCAGCTTCGACAGGCTGACCAGCGTCAGCAGGATCAGGACGGTGTAGGCAGACTGCATCCGGGAAGGCTTCCTTTGTGAACCAGAATCGACAACAGGGCGAAACATCGCCATTGGAACAATATGTTAGCGGGGACTGGGGATAGGGGACCGCTGCACGATAGTCGCAGGTGTTGGATGAATGTGTAACATGATGATACTTCGGTTGGGTAATTGGGCAGGGTCGGGCTGTATTGCCCATGGGTGTATGCCTTGAGGTGTGCAGCGCCTGTGAGATCGAGCGCCGCCCGCGCGGCGCATCGCCGGCAAGCCAGCTCCCACATCTGTTTCGGGCCAATCATACCTGTGGCATTGGCGCGCGCCCCCTTGTCTGCTTCCTTCACTATCGAAGGTTGCGCTGCTGCTTTGCTGCAACCTCCAGGCATGCACCCAGGGCGCGAGTGCGGAGGATGCAGGAGTGCTTGGCCCGAAACAGATGTGGGAGCTGGCTTGCCGGCGATGCGCCGCGCGGGCGGCGCTGGATCTCCGACATACTGCAAGACTCAAGGCAAGCACACCCGTGGCGCTCACTGTTTCGTTCCCGCATAATCCCGCGACTGAAATCGAAAAATGGAGAAATTGGGGCAACCTGTATCCCCAATGCACACAATGACCTACACGCTCTACGGCATCAAAGCCTGCGATACCATGAAAAAAGCGCGCACCTGGCTCGAAGACCAGGCCATCGCCTACGAATTCCATGACTACAAAGCCCAAGGCATCGACCGTGACAGCCTGAACCGCTGGTGCGACGAACACGGCTGGGAAATCATCCTCAACCGTGCAGGCACCACCTTCCGCAAGCTGGACGACGCCAGCAAAGCCGACCTCGACCAGGCCAAGGCCGTCGAGTTGATGCTGGCCCAGCCGTCGATGATCAAGCGCCCGGTGCTCGACCTTGGCGCGCGTACCCTGGTCGGCTTCAAGCCCGACCTGTACGCCGCTGCCCTGGCCTGAGCCCCTACCCTATTTCGCACGAGGTAATCACATGTCCAATACCCTGTTCAGCCTGGCCTTCGGTGTCGGCTCCCAGAACCGCCAGGGCACCTGGCTGGAAGTATTCTACGCACAACCACTGCTCAACCCGAGCGCCGAGCTGGTTGCCGCAGTAGCCCCTGTTCTTGGTTATGAAGGCGGCAATCAGGCCATCGCCTTCACCAATGGCCAGGCCGCGCAGCTGGCCGAAGCCCTGAAGGGCGTGGACGCCACCCAGGCCGCCCTGCTGACCCGCCTGGCCGAGAGCCACAAGCCGCTGGTCGCCACCCTGCTGGCCGAAGACGCCGCGCTCAGCTCCACCCCTGAGGCCTACCTCAAGCTGCACCTGCTGTCGCACCGCCTGGTCAAGCCGCACGGTGTGAGCCTGGCCGGTATCTTCCCGCTGCTGCCGAACGTGGCCTGGACCAACCAGGGCGCGGTCGACCTGGCCGAACTGGCCGAACTGCAACTGGAAGCGCGCCTGAAGGGCGAGCTGCTGGAAGTGTTCTCGGTGGACAAGTTCCCGAAGATGACCGACTACGTGGTCCCGGCCGGCGTGCGCATCGCCGACACCGCCCGTGTGCGCCTGGGCGCCTACATTGGCGAAGGCACCACCATCATGCACGAAGGCTTCGTCAACTTTAACGCTGGCACCGAAGGCCCGGGCATGATCGAAGGCCGCGTTTCCGCTGGCGTGTTCGTCGGCAAGGGCTCGGACCTGGGCGGCGGCTGCTCGACCATGGGCACCCTGTCCGGTGGCGGCAACATCGTCATCAAGGTGGGCGAAGGCTGCCTGATCGGCGCCAATGCCGGCATCGGTATCCCGCTGGGCGACCGCAACACCGTCGAAGCCGGCCTGTACATCACTGCCGGCACCAAGGTGAACCTGCTGGACGAGAACAACGAGCTGGTCAAAGTGGTCAAGGCGCGCGACCTGGCCGGCCAGACCGACCTGCTGTTCCGCCGAAACTCGCTGAACGGCGCGGTCGAGTGCAAGACTCACAAGTCGGCCATCGAGCTGAACGAGGCACTGCACGCCCACAACTGAGTCGTTGGGGATGTTAAGATCGGGTCTGGCACAACGCCAGACCCGTTTTTCATTCCAGGCCCCGCTAACATGTTCCAGCCCTCCCCCTGGCGTGCCGATTTTCCCGCCATCGCCGCCCTGCAACGGCAGCACCAGACCTACCTGGACAGCGCCGCCACCACCCAGAAGCCGCAGCCCCTGCTCGACGCCCTCAGCCATTACTACGGCCATGGCGCGGCGAACGTGCACCGTGCCCAGCATTTGCCCGGCGCACTGGCCACCCAGGCCTTCGAAACCAGCCGCGACAAGGTCGCCGCCTGGCTCAATGCGCCTGACTCACAGCAGATCGTGTTCACTCACGGCGCCACCTCGGCCTTGAACCTGCTGGCCTACGGCCTGGAGCACCGCTTCGAGGCCGGCGACGAAATTGCCGTCAGCGCCCTGGAACACCATGCCAACCTGCTGCCCTGGCAACAGCTGGCGCACCGGCGCAACCTGCGCCTGGTGGTACTGCCGCTGGATATCCACGGCCGCATCGACCTGGACCAGGCGCTGCAGCTGATCGGCCCGCGCACCCGGGTGCTCGCTATCAGCCAGCTGTCCAACGTGCTGGGTACCTGGCAGCCGTTGCCGGCGCTGCTGGCCCATGCCCGCGCCCAGGGGGCGCTGACCGTGGTCGACGGCGCCCAGGGTGTGGTGCATGGCCGCCATGACGTTCAGCAACTGGGCTGTGATTTCTATGTGTTCTCCAGCCACAAGCTGTATGGCCCGGACGGCGTCGGCGTACTGTATGGCCGCAGCCAGGCGCTGGCGATGCTGCGTCATTGGCAGTTCGGCGGCGAAATGGTGCAACTGGCCGAGTACCAGAGCGCCAGTTTTCGCCCGGCGCCGCTGGGGTTCGAGGCAGGGACCCCGCCGATCGCCGGGGTGATTGGCCTGGGCGCGACCCTGGACTACCTGGCCAGCCTTGATGCCCAGGCAGTCGAAGCCCATGAAACCAGCCTGCACCAGCACCTGCTGCGCGGCCTGGCCGATCGCGAGGGCGTGCGGGTAATCGGCGCCCCGCAGGCGGCCTTGGCCAGCTTCGTCATAGACGGTGTGCACAATGCCGACATCGCCCACATGCTCACCGAACAGGGCATTGCCGTGCGTGCCGGCCACCATTGCGCCATGCCGCTGCTACAAGGCTTGGGGCTGGAAGGTGCGATCCGCGTATCGCTGGGCTTGTACAGCGACAGCGATGACCTGCAGCGTTTCTTCGCCGCGCTCGATCAAGGCCTGGAGCTGTTGCGATGAGGCTGCCTGAAGACGCACGCCAGGCGCTGGAGGCTTTTGCCCAAGGCAAGGGCTGGGAACAGCGCGCGCGGCTGCTGATGCAGTGGGGCGAGCGCCTGCAACCGCTGGCTGACGCCGAAAAAACCGAGGCCAACCGGGTGCATGGCTGCGAAAGCCTGGTATGGCTGGTGGCCGAGCAGGTCGAGGGGCTGTGGCGGTTCAAGGCCAGCAGCGATGCCCGCTTGTTGCGCGGGCTGCTGGCCTTGCTGTTGGTGCGGGTGCAGGGGATGACCAGTGCAGAACTGGCCGGGCTCGATCTGCGCGGGTGGTTCACCGAGCTGGGGCTTGAGCGCCAGCTGTCGCCATCGCGTAGCAATGGGCTGCATGCGGTGTTGCAGCGGATGGCGGAGTTGGCGTCTGACCATTGAATCGGCGCTGGCTTCTTCGCGACGGTTCGACGCCTCGATGAACCCGCGAAGAAGCAGCGCGGTTTATTCAGGCTTTACTCGCTCCACAGGCCGCCGCGCCCCGGCGACCAGCTTCTCGACAGCCTTGCTCGCCGCCACCATGCCAAAGGTCGCGGTCACCATCATCACTGCGCCAAAGCCACCTGAACAGTCCAGCCGCACACCCTCGCCAACGAAGCTCTTCTGCAGGCAAACGCTGCCATCGCCCTTGGGATAGCGCAACTGTTCGCTGGAAAATACGCACGGTACGCCGTAGTTGCGGCTGACATTACGCGAAAAATTGTAGTCGCGACGCAGCGTTGAGCGAACACGTGAGGCCAGCGGGTCGTTGAAGGTCTTGTTCAGGTCGGCGATCTGGATCTGCGTCGGGTCGATCTGCCCGCCAGCGCCACCGGTGGTGACGATGGCGATCTTGCGCCGCCGGCACCAGGCAATCAGCGCGGCCTTGGCCATGACGCTGTCGATGCAGTCGATCACGCAGTCAAGGTTCTCGGTGATGTATTCGACCATGGTGTCGCGGGTGACGAAGTCGGCCACCGCATGCACCGTGCACGCCGGGTTGATCCCCCGCAGGCGCTCGGCCATGACCTCGACCTTGGGCCGCCCCACCTGCCCCTCCAGGGCATGGGCCTGGCGGTTGGTATTACTGACGCAGACATCGTCCAGGTCGAACAGGGTGATTTCGCCCACGCCACTGCGGGCCAGCGCTTCGGCCACCCAAGAGCCTACCCCGCCAATCCCGACCACGGCCACGTGGGCCTGGCCCAGGCGTTGCAGCCCTTGGTCGCCATACAGCCGGGCAACGCCGGCGAAGCGTGGATCTTCTGTGCTCATGTTCATACCCCAAAAAACCGGCGCGCATTATATGCCAGCCGGCCGCTGGCCTGCATCGTTAGGAAAGAGCCTACCAACCCTGCTTTAATGTCCTATCACTTCGACAGATATGGACGACAATGTCTTCACGTAAATTCGGCCTGAACCTGGTCGTGGTCCTGGCCATTGCCGCGCTGTTCACCGGGTTCTGGGCGCTGATCAACCGCCCGGTATCCGCCCCTGCCTGGCCAGAGCAGATCTCTGGCTTCTCGTATTCGCCATTCCGCCTGGGTGAAAGCCCGCAGAAGGGCCAATACCCCAATGACGACGAGATGCGCCAGGACCTGGAGCAGTTGAGCAAGCTGACCGACAGCGTGCGTATCTACACCGTGGAGGGGACACAGGCGGATATCCCACGGCTGGCCGAAGAATTCGGCCTGCGGGTAACCCTGGGCATCTGGATCAGCCCGGACCTGGAGCGCAACGAACGCGAAATCGCCACGGCCATCGAGTTGGCCAATACCTCGCGCAGCGTGGTGCGGGTGGTGGTGGGCAACGAGGCGCTGTTCCGTGAAGAGGTGACACCGGAAAACCTGATCAAATACCTGGACCGGGTGCGCGCAGCCGTCAAGGTACCGGTGACCACCAGTGAGCAGTGGCACATCTGGAAGGAAAACCCCGAACTGGCCAAGCACGTCGACCTGATCGCCGCGCACATCCTGCCCTACTGGGAATTCGTGCCGATGAAAGACTCGGTCGAGTTCGTCCTCGACCGGGCGCGAGAGCTGAAGCACCAGTTCCCGCGCAAGCCCCTGCTGCTGTCGGAAGTCGGCTGGCCGAGCAACGGCCGCATGCGTGGTGGCGCCGATGCCACCCAGGCCGACCAGGCCATCTACCTGCGCACCCTGGTCAACACCCTCAACCGCCGCGGCTACAACTACTTCGTCATCGAAGCCTATGACCAGCCGTGGAAGGCCAGCGACGAGGGTTCGGTAGGCGCCTACTGGGGCGTGTACAACGCCGAGCGCCAGCAGAAATTCAATTTCGACGGCCCGGTGGTGGCAATCCCGCAGTGGCGTGCCCTGGCGGTAGCCTCGGTGGTGCTGGCGATGATTGCGCTGATGGTGCTGTTCATCGACGGTTCGGCCCTGCGCCAGCGTGGTCGCACCTTCCTGACCTTCATCACCTTCCTGTGCGGGTCGGTGCTGGTGTGGATTGCCTACGACTACAGCCAGCAATACAGCACCTGGTTCAGCCTGACTGTGGGTGTGCTGCTGGCCCTGGGCGCGCTGGGGGTATTCATCGTTCTGCTCACCGAGGCCCACGAACTGGCCGAGGCGGTGTGGACCCACAAGCGACGTCGTGAGTTCCTGCCCGTGCAGGCCGACAGCGCCTACCGCCCCAAGGTATCGGTGCATGTGCCGTGCTACAACGAACCGCCTGAGATGGTCAAGCAGACCCTCGATGCCCTGGCCGCGCTGGACTACCCCGATTACGAAGTGCTGGTGATCGACAACAACACCAAGGACCCGGCCGTGTGGGAGCCGCTCAAGGCCCACTGCGAGAAGCTCGGCGAGCGCTTCAAGTTCTTCCATGTCGCGCCTTTGGCGGGCTTCAAGGGCGGCGCACTGAACTACCTGATCCCGCATACCTCCAAGGATGCCGAAGTGATTGCGGTGATCGACTCGGACTACTGCGTCGATCGCAACTGGCTCAAGCACATGGTGCCGCACTTCGCCGACCCGAAAATTGCCGTGGTGCAGTCGCCGCAGGACTACCGCGACCAGCACGAGAGCGCCTTCAAGAAGCTGTGCTACAGCGAGTACAAAGGCTTCTTCCACATTGGCATGGTCACCCGCAACGACCGTGACGCGATCATCCAGCATGGCACCATGACCATGACCCGGCGTAGCGTGCTGGAAGAGCTGGGCTGGGCCGAATGGTGCATCTGCGAGGACGCCGAGCTGGGCCTGCGGGTGTTCGAGAAGGGCCTGTCGGCTGCCTACGCCCATAACAGCTATGGCAAGGGCCTGATGCCCGACACCTTCATCGACTTCAAGAAGCAGCGCTTCCGCTGGGCCTACGGCGCCATCCAGATCATCAAGCACCACGCCAGCGCCCTGCTGCGCGGCAAGGGCAGCG
>NZ_JABMCW010000164.1:0-12016 GCF_013179705.1 Pseudomonas sp. CM25
TGCCGAGCTGACAGTGCTGACTCGCGAAATCGAGCAGGTGCTGGCCGAGGTGCGGGTGGCGGTTGCCGATTTCGAACCGATGAAGGCCAAGCTGCGGGAAGTGGTGGCGCAGGTGGAACAGACTGCCTTCGGCCCGGCGCAGAACGAAAAGGGCGAGGTCAAGGCCTTCCTCGAATGGCTGCTGGACAACCACTTCACCTTCCTGGGCTATGAAGAATTCACCGTCAAGGGCGGCGCCGGTGGTGGCCAGATGGTCTACGACGAGCAGTCCTTCCTCGGCCTGCCGCGCCGCCTGCGCGTAGGCCTGACGGCAGAAGAGCTGCGCATCGAAGACTACGCCGTGGCCTACCTCAACGAGCCGCTGCTGCTGTCGTTTGCCAAGGCCGCGCTGCCCAGCCGCGTACACCGCCCGGCCTACCCGGACTACGTGTCGATCCGCCAGCTGGACGCCGACGGCAAGGTGGTCAAGGAACACCGCTTCATGGGCCTGTACACCTCGTCGGTGTATGGCGAAAGCGTGCATGCAATTCCGTATATCCGCGTCAAGGTCGCCGAAATCGAGCGGCGCTCGGGTTTCGACCCCAAGGCCCACCTGGGCAAGGAGCTGACCCAGGTACTCGAAGTGCTGCCGCGCGACGACCTGTTCCAGACACCGATCGACGAGCTGTTCACCACCGTCATGGCGATCGTGCAGATCCAGGAACGCAACAAGATCCGCGTGTTCCTGCGCAAGGACCCGTACGGCCGCTTCTGCTACTGCCTGGCCTACGTGCCGCGGGAAATCTACTCCACCGAAGTGCGGCAGAAAATCCAGCAGGTGCTGATGGAGCGGCTGAAGGCCAGCGACTGCGAGTTCTGGACGTTCTTCTCCGAATCGGTGCTGGCGCGTGTGCAGCTGATTCTGCGGGTCGACCCGAAGAACCGCATCGACATCGACCCCCAGCAGCTGGAACGCGAAGTCATCCAGGCCTGCCGCTCGTGGCATGACGACTACTCGGCGCTGGTAGTCGAGAACTTCGGCGAAGCGCAGGGCACCAACATCCTCGCCGACTTCCCCAAAGGCTTCCCGGCCGGTTATCGCGAACGCTTCGCCGCGCACTCGGCAGTGGTCGACCTGCAGCACGTGCTGAACCTGTCTGAAACCAAACCCCTGGCGATGAGCTTCTACCAGCCGCTGACCCAGGTTGGCGAGCGCATCCTGCACTGCAAGCTGTACCACGCTGATACCCCGCTGGCGCTGTCCGACGTGCTGCCGATCCTGGAAAACCTCGGCCTGCGCGTGCTCGGCGAGTTCCCCTACCGCCTGCGCCACGCCAATGGCCGCGAGTACTGGATTCACGATTTCGCCTTCACCTACAGCGAAGGCCTGAGCCTGGATATCCAGCAGCTCAACGACACCCTGCAGGACGCCTTCATCCACATTGTGCGCGGGGATGCCGAGAACGACGCCTTCAACCGGCTGGTGCTGACCGCTGGCCTGCCATGGCGCGACGTGGCGCTGCTGCGCGCCTACGCCCGTTACCTGAAGCAGATTCGCCTGGGCTTCGACCTCGGCTACATTGCCAGTACCCTGAACAACCACACCGATATCGCCCGCGAGCTCACCCGGCTGTTCAAGACCCGCTTCTACCTGGCACGCAAACTCACCCAGGACGACCTGGATGACAAGCAGCAGCGCCTTGAACAGGCCATCCTGACCGCACTGGATGACGTGCAGGTACTTAACGAAGACCGCATCCTGCGCCGCTACCTGGACCTGATCAAGGCTACCCTGCGCACCAACTTCTACCAGCCGGATGCCGATGGCCAGAACAAGTCGTACTTCAGCTTCAAGTTCAACCCCAAGCTGATCCCCGAGCTGCCCAAACCGGTGCCCAAGTTCGAAATCTTCGTCTACTCGCCGCGGGTCGAGGGCGTGCACCTGCGCTTTGGCAACGTTGCCCGCGGCGGCCTGCGCTGGTCCGACCGCGAAGAGGACTACCGCACCGAAGTGCTGGGCCTGGTCAAGGCCCAGCAGGTGAAGAACTCGGTGATCGTGCCGGTCGGCGCCAAGGGCGGCTTCCTGCCGCGGCGCCTGCCGCTGGGCGGCAGCCGTGACGAAATCGCTGCCGAGGGCGTGGCGTGCTACCGCATCTTCATCTCCGGCCTGCTCGACATTACCGACAACCTCAAGGACGGTGGCGTGGTGCCGCCGGCCAACGTGGTGCGTCATGACGATGACGACCCGTACCTGGTGGTGGCGGCCGACAAGGGCACCGCGACCTTCTCCGACATTGCCAACGGCATTGCCATCGATTACGGCTTCTGGCTGGGCGATGCCTTCGCCTCGGGCGGTTCGGCCGGTTACGACCACAAGAAGATGGGCATTACCGCGCGTGGCGCGTGGGTGGGCGTGCAGCGCCACTTCCGCGAGCGCGGCATCAATGTGCAGGAAGACCCGATCACCGTCATCGGTGTGGGCGACATGGCCGGCGACGTGTTCGGCAACGGCTTGCTGATGTCCGACAAGCTGCAACTGGTGGCAGCGTTCAACCACTTGCACATCTTCATCGACCCCAACCCCGAGCCGGCTTCCAGCTTCGCCGAGCGCAAGCGCCTGTTCGACCTGCCGCGTTCTGCCTGGAGCGACTACGACACCAGCATCATGTCCGAAGGCGGCGGGATCTTCCCGCGCAGTGCCAAGAGCATCGCCATCAGCCCACAGATGAAAGGACGTTTCGCCATCGAGGCCGACCGCCTGACTCCGACCGAGCTGCTCAATGCGCTGCTCAAGGCGCCGGTGGACCTGCTGTGGAACGGCGGCATCGGTACCTACGTGAAGGCCAGCAGCGAAAGCCACGCCGATGTCGGCGACAAGGCCAACGACGCGCTGCGGGTCAACGGCAACGAGCTGCGCTGCAAGGTGGTGGGCGAGGGCGGCAACCTGGGCATGACCCAGCTCGGCCGGGTCGAGTTCGGCCTGCACGGCGGCGCCACCAACACCGACTTCATCGACAACGCCGGCGGCGTGGACTGCTCCGACCACGAGGTCAATATCAAGATCCTGCTCAATGAAGTGGTGCAGGGTGGCGACATGACCGAGAAGCAGCGCAACCAGCTGCTGGGCAGCATGACCGACGAAGTGGGCGGCCTGGTGCTGGGCAACAACTACAAGCAGACCCAGGCGCTGTCGCTGGCTGCCCGGCGTGCCCGCGAGCGGATTGCCGAGTACAAGCGCCTGATGGCGGACCTGGAGAGCCGCGGCAAGCTGGACCGTGCCATCGAGTTCCTGCCGTCCGAGGAGCAGCTGGCCGAACGCCTGGCCGCTGGCCAGGGCCTGACCCGCGCCGAGCTGTCGGTGCTGATCTCGTACAGCAAGATCGACCTCAAGGAGCAACTGCTGAAATCGCGGGTGCCGGACGACGATTACCTGACCCGCGACATGGAAACCGCCTTCCCGCCGTCGCTGGTCAGCAAGTTCGCCGAGCCCATGCGCCGCCACCGGCTGAAACGCGAAATCGTCAGCACCCAGATCGCCAACGACCTGGTCAACAACATGGGCATCACCTTCGTCCAGCGTCTCAAGGAGTCGACTGGCATGAGCCCGGCCAACGTGGCCGGGGCCTATGTGATCGTGCGCGATATCTTCCACCTGCCGCACTGGTTCCGCCAGATCGAGGCGCTGGATTACCAGGTACCCGCCGAAATTCAGCTCACCCTGATGGACGAGCTGATGCGCCTGGGGCGCCGTGCCACCCGCTGGTTCCTGCGCAGCCGTCGCAACGAGCAGGATGCCGGGCGTGACGCCGCGCATTTCGGGCCGAAGATCGCGCAGTTGGGGCTCAAGCTGGACGAGCTGCTTGAAGGCCCGACCCGCGAACGCTGGATGGTGCGCTACCAGGGCTTCGTCGAGGCCGGTGTGCCGGAGCTGCTGGCGCGCATGGTTGCCGGTACCAGCCACCTGTACACCCTGTTGCCGATCATCGAAGCCGCTGACGTTACCGGGCATGATCCGGCCCAGGTGGCCAAGGCGTTCTTCGCCGTGGGCAGCTCGCTGGACCTGACCTGGTACTTGCAGGAAATCAGCAACCTGCCGGTGGAAAACAACTGGCAGGCGCTGGCGCGCGAGGCGTTCCGCGACGATATCGACCTGCAGCAGCGGGCGATCACCATCTCGGTACTGCAAATGGCCGATGCACCGGAAGACATGGACGCCCGTGTGGCACTGTGGGCCGAGCAGCATCGGGTGATGGTAGAGCGCTGGCGCGCCATGCTGGATGACCTGCGCAATGCCACCGGTACCGACTACGCGATGTACGCGGTGGCCAACCGCGAGCTGGTCGACCTGGCCATGAGCGGGCAGGCGGCGGTTGTGCCGTCCTGAGCTTGAGCTGAAATGAAAAAGCCCCGGCAGTAATGTCGGGGCTTTTTTGTACCTGTGCTGGCCTCTTCGCGGGTGAACCCGCTCCCACAGGTATTGCACAGGCCTCAAGGCTGGTGGGGTACCTGTGGGAGCGGGTTCACCCGCGAAGGGGCCAGCACAGGCTTACTTGAACCGCCGCTCCACCCCTTTCTCCACCAGGATCTTGGCCGAAATCTCCTCCACCGAAAAATGCGTGGAATTGATGTTGGGAATGTTCTCGCGGCGGAACAGGCTCTCCACCTCGCGCACCTCGAATTCGCACTGGGCAAAGCTGGAATAGCGGCTGTTGGGCTTGCGTTCGTGGCGGATGGCGGTAAGGCGGTCGGGGTCGATGGTCAGGCCGAACAGCTTGTTGTGGTGCTTTTTCAGCACCGCCGGCAGCTGCAGGCGCTCCATGTCGTCCTCGGTCAGCGGGTAGTTGGCGGCGCGGATGCCGAATTGCATGGCCATGTACAGGCAGGTCGGGGTCTTGCCGCAGCGTGACACGCCGACCAGGATCAGGTCGGCCTTGTCGTAATAGTGGGTGCGCGCGCCATCGTCGTTGTCCAGGGCGAAATTCACCGCCTCGATGCGTTCCATGTAGTTGGAATTGCCGCCAATCGAGTGCGATTTGCCCACGGAATACGACGAATGGGCGGTCAATTCCTGCTCGAGCGGGGATAAAAACGACGAAAAGATGTCGATCATGAAGCCATTCGAGGTCGCCAGGATTTCACGGATGTCCTGGTTGACGATGGTGTCGAAGATGATCGGGCGTACCCCGTCACGCTCGGCCGCCGCGTTGATTTGCTGGACCATGGTGCGTGCCTTGTCCGGCGAATCGATGTACGGACGGGTGAATTTGTTGAAGGGAATGCTCTCGAATTGCGCGAGCAGACTCTGGCCCAGGGTTTCGGCAGTGATACCGGTGCCGTCGGAGATGAAGAACGCGGTTCGTTTCATTTGCGATCTGGGCCTTAAGCTGATGAAGATTCTTGGATATGATAAGTTCGGTTTGCCGAATGCGGCTGTCGGCATTCTGCCACACTTGCAGACCCTATTTTCCAGGTACAGGCCACAAACGCCCGGCCAAGTCACTGAAGACAGGCGGGCGCCTTTGAGCTTTTCCAACACAGTTAGTGGAGAGATCACCTTGGTAGAGTACGTAGTTTCCCTTGATAAGCTCGGCGTCCATGATGTAGAGCATGTGGGGGGCAAGAACGCATCCCTGGGCGAGATGATCAGCAACCTTGCAGGTGCTGGTGTATCGGTGCCGGGCGGCTTTGCCACTACGGCGCAGGCGTACCGCGATTTTCTCGAACAGAGTGGTCTCAACGACCGTATCCATGCCGCCCTCGACGCGCTTGACGTGGATGACATCAATGCCCTGACCAAGACCGGCGCGCAAATTCGCCAGTGGGTCATGGAAGCCGAATTCCCGGAGCGTCTGAATTCGGAAATCCGTACGGCCTTCGCCGAAATGGCCGCCGGCAATGACAACATGGCGGTCGCCGTGCGTTCCTCCGCCACCGCCGAAGACCTGCCGGACGCCTCGTTCGCCGGCCAGCAGGAAACCTTCCTCAACATCCGCGGCGTCGACAACGTGATCCGTGCGGCCAAGGAAGTGTTTGCCTCGCTGTTCAACGACCGCGCCATTGCCTACCGCGTGCATCAGGGCTTCGACCACAAGCTGGTCGCCCTGTCGGCTGGTGTGCAGCGCATGGTCCGCTCCGAAACCGGTACCGCTGGCGTCATGTTCACCCTCGACACCGAATCGGGCTTCCGCGATGTGGTATTCATCACCGGCGCCTACGGCCTGGGCGAAACCGTGGTGCAGGGTGCGGTCAACCCTGACGAATTCTACGTGCACAAGAACACCTTGCAGGCCGGCCGCCCGGCCATCCTGCGCCGCAACCTGGGCAGCAAGGCCATCAAGATGGTCTACGGCGAAGAAGCCAAGGCCGGCCGTTCGGTGAAAACCGTCGAAGTCGACCGCGCCGAGCGCGCGCGCTTCTGCCTGAGCGATGCCGAGGTCAGCGAGCTGGCCAAGCAGGCGATGATCATCGAGCAGCACTATCAGCGCCCGATGGATATCGAGTGGGCCAAGGACGGTGACGACGGCAAGCTGTACATTGTCCAGGCTCGCCCTGAGACGGTGAAGAGCCGTTCCAGCGCCAATGTCATGGAACGCTACCTGCTCAAGGAAAAGGGCACCGTACTGGTCGAAGGCCGCGCCATCGGCCAGCGCATCGGCGCCGGCAAGGTCCGCGTGATCAACGATGTGTCGGAAATGGACAAGGTGCAACCCGGCGACGTGCTGGTGTCCGACATGACCGACCCGGACTGGGAACCGGTGATGAAACGCGCCAGCGCCATCGTCACCAACCGCGGCGGGCGCACCTGCCACGCGGCGATCATCGCCCGTGAGCTGGGTATCCCGGCCGTGGTCGGTTGCGGCAACGCCACCCAGTTGCTCAAAGACGGCCAGGGCGTGACCGTGTCCTGCGCCGAAGGCGACACCGGCTTCATCTTCGAAGGTGAGCTGGGCTTCGACATCAAGCAGAACTCGGTCGACGCCATGCCTGATCTGCCGTTCAAGATCATGATGAACGTCGGCAACCCGGACCGCGCCTTCGACTTCGCCCAGCTGCCCAACGCCGGTGTCGGCCTGGCGCGCCTGGAATTCATCATCAACCGCATGATCGGCGTGCACCCCAAGGCGCTGCTGAACTACGCAGGCCTGCCTGCCGACCTGAAGGACAGCGTCGACAAGCGCATCGCCGGCTACAGCGACCCGGTCGGCTTCTATGTCGAGAAACTGGTCGAGGGCATCAGCACCCTGGCGGCCGCCTTCTACCCGAAAAAGGTCATCGTGCGTCTGTCGGACTTCAAGTCCAACGAGTACGCCAACCTGATCGGCGGCAAGCTGTACGAGCCGGAAGAAGAAAACCCGATGCTGGGCTTCCGTGGCGCTTCGCGTTACATCAGCGAATCGTTCCGTGACTGCTTCGAACTCGAGTGCCGTGCCCTGAAACGCGTGCGCAACGAAATGGGCCTGACCAACGTCGAGATCATGGTGCCATTCGTGCGCACCCTGGGCGAAGCCAGCCAGGTCGTCGACCTGCTTGCCGAAAACGGCCTGGCCCGCGGCGACAACGGCCTGCACGTGATCATGATGTGCGAGCTGCCGTCCAACGCGATTCTCGCCGAAGAGTTCCTGGAATACTTCGACGGCTTCTCGATCGGCTCCAACGACCTGACCCAGCTGACCCTGGGCCTGGACCGTGACTCGGGCATCATCGCGCACCTGTTCGATGAGCGAAATCCTGCGGTGAAGAAGCTGCTGGCCAACGCCATTGCCGCGTGTAACAAGGCGGGCAAGTACATCGGCATCTGCGGCCAGGGCCCATCGGACCACCCGGATCTGGCCAAATGGCTGATGGAGCAGGGCATCGAAAGCGTGTCGCTGAACCCGGATTCGGTACTCGAAACCTGGTTCTTCCTGGCCGAAGGCCAAGGCGCAGCCTGACCTAGTAGAACGCGGGGGTACGTCTGGCGTACCCCTGCCTTTTTTTTCAGGGCGAGCTCCAGCGATGGAACCCGCCTTTTTTTGTGCGTCAAGCAACCTTATGCAAAGCAGCAGCACTTTATTTCCCGTGGCCCTGCTCAGTGCCGAACGCCGCGGCGACCTCAGCGAAGACGTGTACCGGATCAAGGCCGGCAACAGCCCTGACCCCAGCGTCGAGCTGGCCGTGACGCGCCTGGGGCTGGCCGATCAGGGCCCGGCCCAGGGTGTGCCGGTCATTCTCCTGCACGGCAGTTTTTCCAATAGGCGCTTCTGGTACTCGCCCAAGGGGGTTGGCCTGGGCGCCTACCTTGCCCGCGCCGGTTTCGATGTGTGGATCCCGGAAATGCGCGGCCATGGCCTGTCGCCGCGCAACCTCGACTGGAAGCACAACAGCGTGGCTGCCTACGCCCGTGATGATCTGCCGCTGATTGCCGCGTTCGTGCGCGAGCAATCGGGCCAGGCGCCGCACTGGGTAGGTCACTCACTGGGCGGCACAACCCTGGTGGCAGCGCTGGGCGGTGGTTTCCTGGCTGCCGAGGACGTTGCCAGCGTGGCGCTGTTCGGCACCCAGATCAGCCGTGTCTACTGGCCACTGAAAGTCCCGCCGTTGACCTGGGGTGCGAAGCTGCTGCTCAAGCGCTGGGGGCAGATTTCCGGGCCGCGTTTCAAGCGTGGACCGGAGGACGAGCCGATCGGCCTGGCCCTGGAGAGCATGCGCTGGCATGGCCTGTTCGGCCGCTTTGGCGACAAGAAGCACGACTGGTGGGCGGGGCTGGCCGAGGTGGATGTGCCGCTGCTGGCAGTGGCCGGTGCGGGCGACTTCCAGGACCCGGTGTGGGCCTGCCGCAAGCTGTTCGATCAGCTGGGCGGCGAGCGCAAGCAGTTCTTGCGGCTGGGGCGCGAAGAAGGCTTCGAGGCGTTCGGGCATGTCGACATGCTGGTCAGCAAGGCCGCGCAGGTGCAGGTGTGGCCGCTGGTGCAGCGTTGGCTGCGCAACCCGTTGATGCCGGTGCATGCGTCGACGGCGGCTGCAGAATCTGTGCCTGTCAGCTGATCTTGCTCTAGCTGTTCTGGCCCCATCGCCGGCAAACCAGCCCCCACAGGGATACCGCAGGCCTCGAACCTTGTGGGTATCCCTGTGGCAGCTGGCTTGCCGGCGATAGGGCCAGGGCAGGTAGAACCCAACTGACTGCCCGGTCCCGGATGACTGCGACGGCCTCAAAGGTGTAGCCTTGGGTCGATCCCCGCTTTCGTTGTGACTGACAGGAGCTTCCCATGCAGCATTACGTAACGCCCGACCTGTGTGACGCCTACCCCGACCTGGTGCAGGTGCTGGAACCGATGTTCAGCAATTTCGGGGGGCGCGATTCGTTCGGCGGCCAGATCGTCACCATCAAGTGCTTCGAGGACAACTCGCTGGTCAAGGAGCAGGTCGAGCTCGATGGCACAGGCAAGGTGCTGGTGGTCGATGGCGGTGGTTCCCTGCGTCGTGCGCTGCTTGGCGACATGCTCGCCGAAAAGGCTGCCAAAAACGGTTGGGAAGGCCTGGTGATCTACGGCTGCGTGCGTGATGTCGACGTGCTGATCCAGACCGACGTCGGCGTCCAGGCCTTGGCCAGCCACCCGATGAAAACCGACAAGCGCGGCATCGGCGACCTCAACGTGGCGGTGACCTTCGCCGGGGTAACCTTCCGCCCGGGTGAGTATGTATATGCCGACAACAATGGCGTGCTGGTCTCGCCAAACCCGCTGAAAATGCCGGAGTGATGCGCCGCACGCGCTGATGGAGCTTTGATGTTCGAGGAAGACAACGCGCAGTGGGGGCTGGTGCATGCCCTGGTGCTCGATGGCAAAGGCGGCGCGCGCCCGATTGCCCGTACCGAACTGGACGACCTGCAGCTGCAACCCGAGCAGAGCCTTTGGCTGCACTGGGACCGCAGCCATCCGCAAACCCGCACCTGGCTGCTGCGCGACAGCGGCCTCAGCGAGTTTGCCTGCGACTTGCTGCTGGAAGAGAACACCCGGCCACGCCTGCTGCCCATGGTGGACGAGCAATTGTTGCTGTTCCTGCGTGGGGTCAACCTCAACCCCGGCGCCGAGCCCGAAGACATGGTTTCGGTGCGCATCTTCGCCGAGGCCCAGCGGGTTATCTCGCTGCGCCTGCGACCGTTGCGCGCCAGCGACGAAGTCTTGCAGCAGCTGGAGCAGGGCAGGGGGCCGAAATCGGCGTCCGAGCTGTTGCTGCTGATGGGCGAACTGCTGACCGAAAAGGTCCAGGGACTGGTCAGCGACCTGTCTGAACTGGTCGACCTTGAAGAGGAAAAGGTTGAATCCGACGAACGGTATACGCCTGAGCAGGGCAGCCTGCAGCAGATCCGCCGTCGCGCGGCCGGGTTACGGCGTTTCCTCGCCCCGCAGCGGGAAATCTACGCCCAGCTGTCGCGCAGCAAATGGAGCTGGTTCGCCGACGCCGACGCCGATTACTGGAACGAGCTCAACAACAGCCTGATCCGCTATCTCGAAGAGCTGGAACTGACCCGCGAGCGGGCTGCGCTGGTGCTGGAGAGCGAAGACCGTCGGCGCAGCGAGCGCATGAACCGCACCATGTACCGCTTCGGCATCATCACCTGCATTTTCCTGCCCATGAGCTTTATCACCGGGCTGCTGGGCATTAATGTCGGCGGTATTCCCGGGGCGGAAAACCCCTATGGCTTCCTGTTTGCCTGCATCGTCGTGCTGGGGCTGGCGGTGGGCCAGTGGTGGATGTTCCGACGGTTACGGTGGGTATAGATGCTCACGAATATCTCCCATGTTGAAACATTCGTCCCGATGCAATGTGTGACCCAGCGTTGGGCCACCTCGTCTCTTGCTGATACTGCGCGAGGTGCCTATGCACGATCCGTTTGAAGAATCCCTGCGCGACCTGCTCAAGGCGTCACCCTCCGGCAACGACCGGGACGACCGGGATGACGCTGCCTGCCTGGGTCGCGTGCTGAAAACCGCCAACCGCCAGGTTGGCGCGGGCGATCTGTTCAGCCTGCTCGGCCGCTGGTGCCAGGCGCTGCTGATCGCCGTGAACAATGGCTCGGCGCATGTCGCGCCGGTGCGTCGACACTCTTCCCGCAACGCTGCCAGCGGCAGCAAAGCAGATAAGGCCGATTGAATATGGAACTCGATCTCTGGACCCAGAGCCTGGTCACCGCGATGACTGCCCTTTGGACCAAGGTGGCGAACTTCATCCCCAACCTGTTCGGCGCGCTGGTCGTGGTGCTGCTCGGTTTCGTGGTGGCCAAGCTGCTCGATACACTGCTGTCCAAGTTGCTGGCCAAGCTCGGCCTGGACCGCCTGATGGCTGGCACCGGCCTGACCAAAATGCTGGGCCGGGTCGGCATCCAGGTGCCGATCTCGACCCTGATCGGCAAGATCGTCTACTGGTTCGTGCTGCTCATCTTCCTGGTCTCGGCCGCCGAGTCGCTGGGCCTTGAGCGGGTTTCGGCCACGCTCGACATGCTTGCCCTGTATTTGCCGAAGGTGTTCGGCGCAGCGCTGGTGCTGCTGGTTGGCGTGCTGCTGGCACAAGTGGCCAACGGCCTGGTGCGCGGCGCTGCCGAAGGTATCGGCCTGGAATATTCGGCGGGCCTGGGGCGTATTACCCAGGGCCTGGTGATCATCATCAGCATTTCGGTAGCCATCAGCCAGCTGGAGGTCAAAACCGACCTGCTGAACCACGTTATCGTCATCGGGCTGATTACCGTTGGTCTGGCCGTTGCCCTGGCGATGGGCCTTGGCAGCCGCGAAATTGCCGGGCAGATCCTGGCTGGCATCTACGTGCGCGAGCTGTACCAGGTTGGCCAGCAGGTGCGGATTGGAGAGGTCGAAGGCCAGATCGAAGAGATCGGTACGGTCAAGACGACGCTGCTGACCGATGATGGCGAACTACTATCGCTGTCCAACCGCGAGCTGCTGGAACAGCGTGTCAATAGCCGCTAACCGCACAAAAGCTGTTAATGTATGCCGCCGCGAAAATGACCCACGGGGTCTCGCGGCGACATTGACCTGACTGTCGG
>NZ_JABMCW010000165.1:0-11966 GCF_013179705.1 Pseudomonas sp. CM25
GGCAAGCACCTGTCAGCCCTGATGCAATTTGCCCTGGAGCATAGAGTCACCCTCACACTCTGCGCAACGCCTGGTGATCGGTTCTCGTGTGGCAGCAACCTCACCGCCGCTCTCGCGCCCGTACCTGGGTCACCGTCTCCCCACCAACCCCCCAGTTATCGGTCGGCACCTCCTCGATCACCACAAAGGTACTGGCCGGCGGTTTGCCCAGCACTTGCTGCAACATGCGGGTGGTCTGCTCGATCAGCTGGCGCTTGTGCTCAGCAGTTACCCCTTCATCGGTCACACGAATATGCACATAAGGCATGGCTGCTTGCTCCTCTGTTCAGTGCCAGGTGCCGGCAGTGCTGCCGCCATCCACCGGCAAGATCACACCGCTGACGAAAGCTGAGTCGGCCAGGTACAGCACGGCGTCCACCACGTCCTGCGGCGAGCCGGTGCGGCCGCTGGGTGACAGCGCGCCCAGGCCTTGCACATTGCCCCCATGCAGTGGGGTATCGATGATTCCCGGTGCCACCGCATTCACCTGCACCCCGCTGGCCGCCAGCTCCAGCGCCAGGCCTTTTACTGCCTGGTTCAGGCCGCCCTTGACCAGCACCGGCAACAACGCGGGTACGCGGGTGTCTGGTTGCAAGGCGATGGAGGCGGTGATGGCGATGATCTGCCCGTGCCCTTGCCCTGCCATGATCCGCGCCGCTTCCTGGGCCGGGTAGAAGAACCCCTTCAGGTTGGTCCCGACCAGCGCGTCGACATCCACTGCGGTGTACTCGGTAAACGGTTTGGCAATGAAGATGCCGGCATTGTTGATAAGGATGTCGACCCCACCAAAGGTTTGCACCGCGCTGGCGAACAACCGCTCAGCCGTGCCTGGTTCGGCGATGTCGCCGGCCACACCAACAAAGCGCGAAGGATTGCCGAGGCGGCCGGCGGCCTGCTCCAGGCGCGCCTGGCTGCGGGCATTGCCGACGACATTGTCGCCGCGTTCGAGGAACGCCTCGGCCAGGGCGAAGCCCAGGCCGCTGGAGGCCCCGGTGATGATGACGGTTCTTGGCTGGGTCATGCTTGCGTACTCCGGAAGGTGAGCCGATGGCTCGGGTGGAGCTCACTGTAGGCTGCAACACATGCTTGAAAAATGTGCCGGATAGCATTTCAATCAATACACCATGTAATCAATCGAGCCCTCATGTCCCGCCACTTCGATGACCTGCAACTGGGCAGCCTGGAGCTGTTTTGCCTTGCCGCTGACAGCGGCAGCTTTACTGCCGCAGCCACCGAGGCTGGCGTCACTCCGGCGGCGGTAAGCCGCAGTGTGGCCCGTCTGGAGGAGCGCCTGGGAGTGCGCCTGTTCGTGCGCACCACCCGGCAGATGCGGCTTTCCGAGGCTGGGCAGGCGTATTACCAGCAATGCCGCCAGGCGCTCGGGCAACTGGTCGAGGCAGAGCGCCAGGTCACAGGCGGCCAGGTCGCGCCCAGCGGCCGCCTGCGCATCAGTGTGCCGACGCCTTACGCGCACCACCGGCTGCTGCCGTTGCTGCCGGCGTTCCAGCAACGCTACCCGCAGGTGCAGGTAGACGTACATGTCAGCAATCGCAACGTCGACTTTGCCGAGGAGCACTTCGACCTCGCCATCCGTGGCCGCGAGCCTGCCGACTCGCGGCTGGTGGCGCGGCGCCTGGAAGATGCCCCGTTGGTGGTGGTGGCCACGCCCGCCTACCTGGCACGCCGGGGCACACCGCAAGTGCCGGAAGACCTGGCTGGGCACGAGTGCATCCAGTTCGAACTGGCCAGCAGCGGCCGGCGCCCGCGCTGGAGTTTCCGCCGCGATGGCCGAGAACTGGAGTTGGAGACCGATGGCAGCTTCACCTGCCTTGGCGATTTTCTTGCCACCGCAACCCTGGTGCGCCACGGCGCCGGGCTGATGCAGGCCTACCGCTTTACCGTGCAGGAGGCGCTGGACAGCGGCGCGCTGGTGGAGGTGCTGGCCGAGTACGGCGGCACCTCGCGGCCGTTCGTGCTGATCTACCCGCAGTCCCGGCACATGCCGCTGCGGCTTCGGGTATTCATCGACTATCTGTTCGCTGAAGGCGCACGATCACACGGCTGAGCGCAGGTGTGGTTGCCCGAGGGGGACTATGCTGTGTGTGGCGTCGAGCCGATGTCGCTCGAGCATCTTTCGAATTTCCCAGGAGAATGTTGCATGAAATCCATGACACTGCTGGTGATTGCTTCGGTGCTGAGTTTTGCTGCACATGCGGATCCCAAGACCAACTGCGATGCGAAGATTCAGGAGTTGGAAGACTTCCACAAAGCTAGCGGTCAGGCGATGCACGGTGGCATGGCACATGACTTCAAGGTGAAAATGGAGGAGGCCAAGACGGCGCGGGACAAGGGTGACATGACCAAGTGCCAGTCGGCTGCGGACCAGGCCAAGACCATCTACAACAAGGCGCGTAGCAAGTAGGTGTGAGCCGTGCCGGCCTCTTCGCGGAACAAACCTGCGAAGACGCCGGCATAGCTGGCATCAGAACCAGCGGTCGTTCTTCTTCCGGCCACGGGTCAACGCCGGCAGGATCAGCCCCATCAGCAGCCCCGCGCCGGCAATGCTGCCGCCATACACCATGTAGCGCATCATCACCTGCTTGTTCTCATCGCCAAGGCGCGCCTGGGTATCACGCAGGGTCGACTGGCTCTCATCGAGCTGCTCGCTCAGCGCCTTGTTGCGCGCCTCCAGTTCGTCGACCAGCTTCTTGCGTGAGTCGAGGGTTTCCTGCATGCCCTGCACACGGTTCTTCCAGCTGTCGTCGATGGTCTTCAACTGCCCGGTCAACTCTGCGACCTGGGCATCGAGCAACGGCAGGCGTTCGTTCTGGCCGGGCACCGACTGCAGGTCGTTGCTGAGGATCCACACCACATCGCCATTCTGCCCGCGTACCTGGCTGTAGTTGCCCTGGCTGCCGACCAGGGTCAGCTTCTGCCCGGACTTGAGCGTGCCGACGATGCGGTGGCCGTCGGTCGGGCCGCTGCGCACGTAGGTGCTCAGGCTGTCACTGACCCAGCGTGCATCGCTGGCAGGCTCTTCGGCATGCGCCGGTGCGGCAAGGGCCACCACGGTGGCGATCAGGCCACCGCGCAGGGCAATGAGGGCGGAGGCAGTTGGGCGGGATTCGGGCATGTTGGGTCTTCGCTGAAACAGGACAAAAGTAGGCCCGGTGACTGGGCCGGTGAACCGGTCGGTGAGTTGACCGTCAGCGAAAGACCGCTTTTTTGTAAGCAGGTTCACTACCTGATGTCGGAAATGTCTGCAGAATGTTGCGGCGCCCGGCCTCAGGCAGCGCCCCTGCTGTCGTTGACTGTGGCGATGTTGCTGACCGCCATCGCCGGGCAGATTGTTGAGCGCAGCGCCAAGCTTGCTATCCTCGCCACAACAGCAGTCGCGAGACCCCCATGCCCAGACCCCGCAAGCAAGCCCGCCAACGGCAGGTCAATGGAAGGGCTCGCAGCAGGGGGATTTATCGTACAGGCGTACGGTAAAATCGGCTGTGCGGGCCTTGGGTCAATGCCGAGGCTAGACTCTAACGTTCTCCCTCATTCATGGAGCACCACCATGACGGCCAAGAACACAATCTGCCTCTGGTACGACCACGATGCCGAAGAGGCCGCGAATTTTTATGCCAGCACGTTTCCCGACAGCAGCGTGATCGCGGTGCACCAAGCGCCGGGTGATTACCCGTCGGGCAAGCAGGGCGACGTGATCACGGTGGAGTTCACGGTGATGGGCATCCCTTGTGTGGGCCTGAACGGTGGCCCGACGTTCAAGCACAGTGAAGCGTTTTCGTTTCAGGTCAGCACCGAGGACCAGGCCGAAACCGACCGGTTGTGGGACGCAATTATCGATAACGGTGGCGAGGCCAGTGTATGCGGCTGGTGCAAGGACAAATGGGGGATCTCCTGGCAGATCACCCCGCGCATCCTCATCGAAGCCATCGGCCACCCCGACCGTGCGGCGGCCAAGCGCGCGTTCGACGCGATGATGCAGATGGGCAAGATTGATGTGGCCGGTATAGAGGCGGCGTTGAACGGGTGATGCGTGACCCTGTGGGGCGCTTCCACCGAGATCGCGCCCCCGTTATTGCGCCCCAGCGGTGCTGCGGGGCTGTGCGACGAGTACCCGAGCATTGGTTACCCGGAAGACCCTGAATCCTATGGCTACGAAGGCGAGCTGCAGGCGGGCATGGCGCTGTGCGTGGAGGCCTGCATTTACGCGTTCGAGGACAGCTTCCTGGGCGATTGACTGGCCCTGAAAAACAACACATCCGCAGGCTTGCCAAGGCCCGGTAGGAGATCGCCCAGCTCATTGGGCTACGGTGTCGCGCATAGAACGGATGCTGGGCGCTCCGCGTACCCTGTGGGAGCGGGCGCGCCCGCGAAGAATCCAACCCGGTGCATGGCACCGGCTGCGCCGGTGTTCGCGGGCACGCCCGCTCCCACAGGTTCCCTGCTAAATCAGTGAGTTATGTGCAGTTCTACGAGAGCCCACCCGCGAATGCGTTGGCCAAACCAACGACGCATTTGCGGGTAAAGCCCAAAGAGACGAGCGCCAGCCGGTTTCAGCGCTGGGCCACTTCACTGGCCTCTGCCGCCGGCTTCACCGAGGCCTTCTTCTCCTGCACCACGATGTAGAACTCCTCGCCATGCTTCACCGCCCCATACAGCACGGCTTTTTCGATCAGCTCGTTGCCACGCAGGTGGCGCAGCATCATCGGGTCCTTGCGCAGGTCGCGGTACAGCGCCAGGCACAGCAGCACCATCACCACCACGAACGGCAAGGCCACGACAATGGTCAGGTTCTGCAGCCCGGTCAGCGCCTCGCCAGGGTCACCCGGGTCGCCGATCGCCAGCATGATCGCCGCCACCGTACCGGTCAGTGCACCCCAGAAAATCACCGTGCGCCGTGATGGCGCGGTGGTGCCATGTTCCGACAGCGTGCCCATCACCAGCGAAGCGGCATCGGCACCGGAGACAAAGAAGATGCCCACCAGGACCATCACCAGCACCGAGGTGGCCGAGGCCAGCGGGTAGCTGTCCAGCAACTGGTACAGCGCATGGTTGCTGTTGACCGCCCCGTTGGCCAGTTGCAGCGCGCCGTCGCGCAGGGCGTCGATGGCCGCGCCGCCGAACACGGTGAACCACACCAGGCTGACCAGGCTCGGCACCAGCAGCACGCCGGTCACGAACTGGCGAATGGTGCGGCCACGGCTGATGCGGGCGATGAACATGCCCACGAACGGTGTCCAGGAGATCCACCAGGCCCAGTAGAACACCGTCCAGCCGGCCAGCCAGTTGTCCATCTGCTCGCCGCCGCTGGCGTTGGTGCGGGCCATCATTTCCGGCAGCATCTTGATATAGATGCCGATCGAGGTCGGCAGCAGGTTGAGCATCAGCAGGGTCGGCCCGACCACGAACACGAACAGCGCCAGCAGCAGTGCCAATACCATGTTGGTGTTGGACAGCCACTGGATGCCTTTGCCGATGCCCGATACCGCCGAGGTGACGAAGGCAATGGTCAGCAGCGTAATGATCGAAATGTAGAACAGCTTGCCCGGGCTTTCGATCCAGCCGTTGTACTCCAGGCCGCCGGCGATCTGCAGCGCACCCAGGCCCAGCGAGGCGGCCGAGCCGAACAGCGTGGCGAAGATCGCCATCATGTCGATCAGCCGGCCCAGCGGGCCGTTGGCGTGCTTGCCGATCAAGGGGCGGAAGGCAGCGGAAATCAGCTGCGAGCGGCCGCGGCGGAAGGTGCCGTAGGCAATCGCCAGGCCGACGATGGCGTACATGGCCCAAGGATGCAGGGTCCAGTGGAACAGCGTGGTGGCCATGGCCACCTGCATCGCTTCGCTCGACTGGGGGCTGGCCGAACCAGGCGGCGGCGACACATAGTGCGACAACGGTTCGGCCACGCCGAAGAACATCAGGCCGATACCCATGCCGGCGCTGAACATCATCGCCACCCAGGACACCGTGCGAAATTCTGGCAGTTCGCCATCACGCCCCAGCGGCACCCGACCGTAACGGCTGGCGGCCAGCCACAGCACGAACACCACGAACAGGGTGGAAGTGAGCACGAAGAACCAGCCGAAGTTGAGAATGACCCAGGATTGCGCGCTGGAAGCGCTGCTGGCGAGGCTGGCCTGGTTGAGCAGGCCCCACAGCACGAATGCGATGGCCAGGCCGCTGGTGCAACCAAACACGATCCAGTCGAGCTTGCCCTCGAAACGCCGGTCCTGGCGGGCTTCTGCGGTTTTCGAGGGGTCGGTCACCCCAAGGTCGAGCGTTTCGGTGATGTGTTCCTTTGCCATGAAGAATGAGGCCCCTGTGGCTTACCTGCAGGTGCAGGCTTGTTGTTGTGTGGGCTACCGAGCTCGATGACGGCCTCGGCCGGGTGAGTTGCCGCCGCGATTATCCTGTGCCGCAAAAGGCGGCTCCTGTCCCGATTACGCCCTGGGGCGTCCATTGCGCGACCTGCCAACTGCTTTTAGTTCCGGGGGCCATGACCCTTTATACCTCGCGTTCTGGTAACCTGACGGTCATTACCCGGGCCTGCACATCCGAGCACCGTAGAAGCGCTGCTGCTTGTGGGCCAGGCCGTACCAGGAAACGGAGATTCGTCAATGGCCACTGACCGTGTGAGCCTGATTCATTTCGATAAACTGAGCATGAGCCCTGACGCAGCCGATCGGTTCCAGAAGGCTCTCGACGCGCTTGAAGCGCTGAAGTTGCAGGACCGTTACGTGTATCTCATCGCGCATTATCTGGGTGATATCGCCGACGCCTCCGACACTGAGCAACTGAATACCGCCTTGGCCCAAGGCATTCGCGTGGTCGATGAACTGCTGCCGCCCAGGTCGGTCAGCAAGGTCAAGGCTGCAGAACTGCGCAAGGTTTTCCACGACGCCGCCGAGCGCGCGCGTGCGCAATTGTCTGGCTGAGCACCGGCATGGCCAAAGACATCGACAACCCCTGCGTCTCGTTATGCCAGCTCAACAGCGAGCTGTGCGTAAGCTGTGGCCGTAGCCGTGACGAAATCCGCAAATGGCGGGGCATGAAACGCCCGGAAAAGATGGCCACCGTGCAACGGGCGGCGACGCGCATGAAGGCTATCGCCAAAAAGGCAGCCAAACGGCAGAATGCCGACTGAACCTGCGTGCCATCCACGCAGCCTTTGCCGATTGCCTGACGAGCCTGAAATGGATTCCCACTCGCTGCTTGCTTTTACCCTGGTTGCCGCTATCGCGATTGCCAGCCCTGGCCCTGCCACCCTGATGGCCATCAACAACAGCCTGGCCCACGGCCAGCGCAGCGCGATCTGGTCGTCGCTGGGCAATGGCTTGGGCCTGTTCTGCCTGTCGGCAGCCGCCATGCTGGGGCTGGGCGCGCTGCTGGCCAGTTCCGAAATGCTGTTCAATGCCGTGAAGATCCTGGGGGCGGGCTACCTGTTCTACCTCGGGGCGCGGCAATTGCTGAAAAAAAGCCCGATGCTGGTAGCGGGAAGTGCAGAGGGCGTGGCCAAGGTCCGGCCTACGCCTGTGAAACTGTTCAAGTCGGCCTTCTTCACGGCGGTCACCAACCCCAAGGCGACCATGTTCTTCACTGCATTGTTTCCGCAGTTCATCGACCAGGGCGCCGCATTGCTACCGCAGTTCCTGACCCTTACCGGGATTTTCGTGGCGTTGTCGCTTACCTCACTGAGCCTGTATGCCGCCTTGGCTGCGCGGGCAAAAGGGGTATTGACGCGGCCGTCGCTGTCGCGCTGGGTGAGCCGGGTGGTGGGTACGACCTTTATCGGGTTTGGTGCAGCGATCCTGGCGATGCGCCGCCAAGGCACGTGAAAATGCGTGGTCCGGCCGATGAAAGGCCAGCCTGCTAGCCGCTGATGGTCCAGACTGTCTGCAGCACGCGCAGATGATTGCTGCAGTCGACCACAGGAGGTGGCAGCCTTTGGCCGCTCCGCCGGGTCGGCGGATGTCACAGGTGCCGAGGGTCGTCGATGATCGAGCGTTGCTTTCGCTACGCCTTGCCAGTTTTTCTGTGCCTGCTGCTTCCCTTGGCGGCGGCAGCGGCTGAGCAATGTCGACGGCTGACCGCCACCGGTAACCCGGAATACCCCCCGTACCTGTGGCGCGACCCGCAAAACCCCCAGCAGCTGATCGGCGCCAATGCCGACCTGCTCAAATACCTGGGCAAGCAGCTTGGGCTGGAAATCGATGTGATCTACGCCGGGCCTTGGTCGCGCGCGCAGGAAGAAGTGCGTACTGGCCGGATCGACCTGCTGGCCGGGTATTTTCAGACCGATGCGCGTCGGCAGCAGATGGACTTCGTCGCACCGCCATTTCTGCACACACCCAGCGTGGTGTGGGTGCGCCGGGACAACGCCTTTGCCTATCGGCAATGGGCCGATCTTGCAGGTCGCAAGGGCGGTACGCTGGTCAACAACAGCCACGGCCAGCAATTCGACGACTACGCCAAGGCCAACCTCACCCTTGAAGCGGTGCCCGGTGCCCGGCAGGCGTTCGAGAAACTGATGCACAAGCGCAGCGATTACGTGGTGTACGAGCAGTACCCCGGCATGGCGCTGGCGCGCACGTTGGGTATCACAGGCACTCTCCAGGTGCTGGAGCCGCCGGTTTCCAGTGAGGGGTTGTACCTGGCGCTGTCGCGTAACTCGCGCTGCAACCAGTCACAGCTGCGTGAAGCGCTGGCACGGGAGATGGAGAGGATCGTTGCCGGGGAATTGCCGGAGCGGTTGTTGAAGCAGAACCTGGAGCGGGCGCAGCCGTAGCAGCCCGCCCCTGCTTCAGCGCATATGCAGAATGATCGGGCTGCTGCTGGCCGGGTCGGTATGTTCACGCAGCTTCCCCACCGCCTGCGCATTCACCGCACCACCGTGGTTGCCCCATGCCGTGCGCACGAAGCTCAGCACCTCGGCAATCTCCTGATCACTCAACTGCTCGCGCAAAGCCGGCATGCGATAGGCATCCGGCACCCCGGCAGTTACCACGCGCTGCGAACCGTTAAGGGTGATGTTGATCGCCGAGGCCGCCTCTTTGGCCAGGGCCGACGTGGCCCCGGCCAGCGGCGGCATCCATTCGGCCTGGCCCTTGCCATCCAGGCCGTGGCACGTTGCGCAGCGGGTCACATAGGTATATGCGCCCGGGCTGTCGAGCCGCGCCGTTGCAGATTCTGCCTGGTACTGCCACGGCACGCCGTCGCGCTGCGGGTCGCCGGGCAGCGATTTCAGGTAGCGGGCAATGGCGGCAAGGTCCTCGTCATGCATGAACTGCAAGGAGTTGTTGAACGCCTCGGTCATCGAACCGAACACCACCGCATGGCGGTTTCGCCCGGTCTTCAGGAACTGCGCAATGTCCGCCTCGCTCCAGCGCCCCAGCCCGGTATTGGGGTCGGCGCGCAGGCTCGGTGCGTACCAGCCATCGAGCAGGGCGCCGGCGAGGAACGGCTTGCCGCTGTCATCCAGGGCTTTCTCGTTGAAAGCCAGGCCCCGCGGGGTATGGCAGCTGCCGCAATGGCCGGGCCCCTGGACCAGGTAGGCACCACGGTTCCACTGCGCATCCTGCTCGGGTTTGTCTGTGTATGGTGTGTTGGCAGCGAACAGGCCGTTCCACAGGGCGATGGGCCAGCGCAGGTTCAGCGGCCAAGGGATATCGCTGGCCAGGTTGGCCTGCCGGGCAGGTTGCACCCCGTGCATGAAGAACGCATAAAGCGCCTTCACATCATCATCGCTGAGCTTGGCGTAGGACGGGTAGGGCATGGCCGGGTACAGCCGCCGTCCGCCAGGAGCCACGCCTTGACGCACGGCGCGGTCGAAGTCGGCCAGGCTGTAGTTGCCAATACCTGTGTCGCTATCAGGGGTGATGTTGGTGGCGTGGATTGCGCCCAGCGGGGTGGCCATTTCCAGTCCGCCGGCAAACGGTCTGGCGTCTGGCAGGCTGTGGCAGGCCACGCAGTCGGCGAGACGGGCCACGTACTCGCCGCGGCTGACCAGCGCCGGGTCGCTGGCCACGATCGGCGTCCCGGCAAACGGCGAGGCGGGCTCGCGGGTGACGTACCAGGCCAGCAGGCCTGCCGCGACCAGGCAGGGCAGCACCAGCCAGCCAGCGGTCCTTGCGAAACGATGGGTCATGGGGCGTTCCTTGTGCAGTCAACTGAAGGTATGGCGGCTCAATGGCAGGCTGCGCACGCGCTGGCCGGTAAGCTGCGCGACTGCATTGGCCACGGCCGGTGCCACGGCGGGCAGCGGCGGCTCGCCGATGCCACCCATCTTCGCGCCGCTTTCGACAATACGTACATGCACCCGGGCCATGCGCGAAGGTGGCAGGATCGGGTACAGGTCGTAGTTGCGCGCGCGCGGTTTGCCGTCCACGTACACCGCTTCCTCCAGCAACGTCTGCGATAGGCCCAGGGCGACTGCGCCGTTGACCTGGTGCTCGATGATCGCCGGGTTGACGATGCTGCCCGGGTCGATGGCCTGCCAGATGTCGTGCACCTTGACCTGGCCGTTGTCGATCGACACCTCGGCAATCACCGCGGCCTCCGAGCCGAACGGTGAGGCCATGGCCACGCCCCGCGCGCGCTTGCTGCCATCTTCGGCGGTGAACGGGCCGCGTTTCCAGCCACCGGACAATTCGGCGACCGCGTTCAGCAGGTTGGTCAGGCGCGGGTTGTCGCGTAGCAGGTGGCGGCGCAGTTCGAACGGGTCCTTGCCGCCCTTGTCGGCCAGTTCGTCGAGAAAGCTTTCATAGAAGAAGTCGTTCAGCGAATTGCCGACCGAGCGCCAGTAACCCAGCATGGCCGGGCCTTTGACGTAGATCTGGGCAATGCGCTTGTTGGCAATGGCGTAGGCCTTGCCCGATAGCCCTTCAAGCGCGGTTGGGTCGACTTTGTCGCCTTGCTTGCCGGCGATGGCCTCGGTGGGGCCTTCAGTGGCACTCACCGCCTCCAGCGCAACCGGCCAGCCCTCGGCGTCCAGCCCAGCGCGGAATTTCACCACAGCAACGGGCCGCAGCACATCGCGCAGAAACTCCTCTTCACGGCTCCAGATAAGCTTCACTGGCCGGCCGACTGCCTTGGCCAGGGCGATGGCCTGGGGGTAGGGGTTGGCCGAGTCGTACAGGAAGTGGCGGCCAAAGAAACCGCCCAGCAGCGGCGAGTGGAGGAGGATCTGTTCAGGGTCCAGGCCCGTACGCTTGGCAATGTCGTCACGGAACATGTCCGGTGCCTGGTTGGGCAGCCAGACCTCCAGGGTGCCGTCGGGGTTGTAGCGGGCGAGGGCAGAGGGTGGCTCCAGCTGGGCGTGGTTCAGGTACTGGTTATGGTAGCTGGCTTCGATGCTGGTCTTGGCATTCCCCAGTGCGCCGGCGATATCGCCTTCGTTCTCCTCGTCGCGGGCCGGCCCCTGCACGGTGGCCAGGTGCTCGCGCCAGCCGTCGCTGGAAAAGTCCGCGGGCATCGGCCGCACCTTGGTGTCCGCCGCCGGCTCTTTCCAGTCTACCTGGACCGCTTCCACCGCGCGCTTGGCGTGCCACCAGCGCTCGGCGACCACGGCGACGGCGCCTGGCAGCTGATGCAGTGAATGCACACCTTTCATGGCCTTGACCTGATCCTCATTGCGCAGGCTGCCCACGGTCATGCCCAGACGGGGTGCGTGCTGCACGGCGGCATGCAGCATGCCGTCGACTTTCATGTCGATGCAGTACTGGGCCTTGCCGGTTGACTTGTCATAGGCATCCAGGCGGCGCACGGGTTTACCGATCCAGCGAAACTGGCTGGGGTCGCGCAACTTGACCGTGCTCGGATCAGGCACCGGCAGGTCCATCGCGCGCCCGGCCAGCTCACCGTAGGGAATTGAGCGGCCAGTCGTGGTATGTACTACGTTACCCGGCGTGGTGGACAGC
>NZ_JABMCW010000166.1:0-11946 GCF_013179705.1 Pseudomonas sp. CM25
GTCTCTACCGGGCGCTTCAAAGCCATCGATGCATTGCGTCGGCGCGCGCGTTTCGCTCGTTCCCAGGCGGACTTGGGCATGCTGCTTGAAGGCCAGTCGCAAGACCCCAGCGATGAAGAGCTGCTGGCGGACGACCGCCTGCGGCTGATATTCACCTGCTGCCACCCCGCGCTGTCGGCCGATGCCCAGGTGCCGCTGACCCTGCGCGAAGTCTGTGACCTGACCACCGAGCAGATCGCCCGCGCCTTCCTGCAAAGCCCGGCGGCCATTGCCCAGCGTATCGTGCGCGCCAAGGCCAAGATTCGCGAAGCCGGCATCCCTTACCAGGTACCGGAACTGAACGAACTGCCCGAGCGCCTGGAGAGTGTGTTACGGGTGATCTACCTGGTGTTCAACGAAGGTTATTCAGCCTCATCGGGTGAGTCACTGCTGCAGCAGGAACTGAGCGATGAAGCCATTCGCCTGGCACGTATGCTGGTGCAATTGTTGCCGGATGCTGAGGCGGTCGGTTTGCTGGCGTTGATGCTGCTGCAGGCGTCCCGGCAGCAGGCGCGAACCGATGCCCAGGGCAACCTGGTGGTGCTGGAGCAGCAAGACCGCGGTCTGTGGGACCGGCAGCGGATTGACGAGGGCTGCGAGTTGGTCCGCCAGGCCCTGCAAAGCCGGGCGTTTGGTGCCTATACCGTGCAGGCGGCGATAGCCGCGGTGCACGCTGAAGCGGCAACGGCAGAAGAGACTGACTGGGCGGAGATTGTCGGGCTGTATGACGTATTGCAGCGGCACTGGCCATCAGCCGTGGTTGAGTTGAACCGTGCGGTGGCGTTGGCGAAGCGGGATGGGCCGCAGGTTGGCTTGCAGGAAGTCGAAGGGATTCTGGCGCGCGGTGAACTGCTGGATTATCACTTGGCGTATGTGGCGCGGGCCGAGCTGCACTATCAGCTGGGGCAGGTGGAAGAGGCGCGTGCAGCCTGGCGGCAGGCACTGGCACTGACCCGGCAGGCGCCGGAGCGGCGGCATATCGAGCGGCGGTTACAGGCTCTTGAATGATGTTGGCAGTACCGGCCCTATCGCCGGCAAGCCAGCTCCCACAGGGTCACTACAAAGCCTGAGCCTGTGGTGCTCCTGTGGGAGCTGGCTTGCCGGCGATAGGGCCGGCACTGACTGCATCAATCTTCAGCTCCCACAGGGTCATTACAATGTCTGAGTCTGAGCTTGTGGTGATCCAGTGGGAGCTGGCTTGCCGGCGATAGGGCCGGTACTGACTGCATCAAACTTCAGCTGGCCACAAAATTCGGCGGCGACACCAGCTCGACAGTCTGCTGCTTGCGCGGCGCCAGGATCTCGGCCTCACCCTGTACGACCAGCTCATCGTTCTGGTTGTACACATTGGTGGCGATGCGCACCTTGAACTTGGGCAGCTTCTCGAGAATTTCCAGGCGAACGGTCAGGGTGTCGCCGATCTTTACCGGTTTCTGGAAGCTCATCTGCTGGCCCAGGTAAATGGTGCCTGGCCCAGGCAGGGTGCAGGCCACTGCGGCACTGATCAGCGCGCCGCTGAACATGCCGTGGGCAATCCGCTCGCGGAACATGCTCTTGGCCGCGAACTCTGCGTCCAGATGCACCGGGTTGTGGTCACCGGACATGGCGGCAAACAGCTGGATGTCGCGCTCTTCGACAGACTTCTTGTATTCCGCCTTCTGGCCGACTTCGAGGGCTTCGTAAGGCGTGTTGGTGACCTGGGACATCGTGGCTTCCTTAAGCGGTAGGCGAGGGCGGCTATCATTCACTGCGCACAGGGCGGCCAAGGGCCAGCGCCTGTTCGAGCCAGCCGAGGATATCGGCGGTAACCTCGTCACGGTTGGTTTCGTTGAGTACTTCATGCCGCGCCTCTGGATAGACGCGCAGCTGCACATGTCGATTGCCGGTCGCGCGCAGGGCGTCGGCCAGATGGGTGAGACGCTTGCCGGCACTGACCGGATCACATTCACCACCGATTATCAGCACAGGCAGGTTCGGATCGATCTGCGCGAGGTTACTTGGCTGGCTGATCTGCGCCAAGCCTTGCAGCAGGTCGAGCCACAACTGGTTGCTGCACCGAAAGCCGCACAACGGGTCGTTGACGTACAGGTCGACCTCGGCAGGGTCGCGGCTGAGCCAGTCGAACGCCGTACGGTTGGGCTTGAAGGCCTTGTTGAAGGACCCGAACGACAGCCACTCGATCAGTGCGCTCTTGCCCAGCGGCCCCTGGCGCCACGCCTCCAGCCGGGCGATCAGCCGCGCCACGCGGTACAGCGCCGCCGGCTGGTAGTTGGAGCCGCTGAGAATCGCCCCGTGCAGGCTGCCACTGTGGTGCAGCAGGTAGGCCTGGGCAATGTAGCTGCCCATGCTGTGGCCAAGCAGGAACAGCGGCGTACACGGGTACTGCTGGCCGATGTGCTGGGCCAGCAGACCCAGGTCGTCGACCACGGCATTCCAGCCATGATGGCGGGCGAACAGGCCGAGGTTGCCCAGTTCGGCGGTGCGCCCGTGGCCGCGCTGGTCCGCGGCGAACAGGGCAAAGCCGGCCGCGCTCAGGGCATGCCCCAGGCGTTTGTAGCGCCCGGCATGCTCGGCCATGCCATGGGCCAGTAGCACCACGGCTTTTACCGGCGTGTCCGGCAGCCATTGGTGCACATGCAGGCTGCAATGCTCGCTGGCGGGCAGCCAGAAGGCGTCGTGGAGCATGGTGGATCCTTGTGCGCACGGGTACCCGGACAGTGTATGCACAACCGGCCGGATTGCAGGAAGGGCACAAATAAGATTCACAATGTTAATGGCGGCACTTGGCGTGTATGCCGCCTTGGGCTTACCTGCTAACGTCGGAGCAACGCCTTTTTGCCCTCGGGCGATCAGGTAAAGGACTAAAGGACGCAGTGCAGGTCCAGGCAGAGGAACAATAATAAATGCAAGCCGACTTCTGGAATGACAAGCGCCCGGCGGGCGTGCCTTCCACCATCGACATCAATGCCTACGCCTCGGTCGTCGAGGTGTTCGAGCGCTCCTGCAAGCGCTTCGCCGATCGCCCGGCCTTCAGCAACCTGGGCGTTACCCTGACCTACGCGGAGCTGGAGCGCCATTCGGCAGCCTTTACTGCCTGGTTGCAGCAGCACACAGACCTCAAACCGGGTGACCGCATCGCGGTGCAGATGCCCAACGTGCTGCAGTACCCGATCGCCGTGTTCGGGGCCATGCGCGCCGGCCTGATCGTGGTCAACACCAACCCGCTGTACACCGAGCGCGAGATGCGCCACCAGTTCAAGGACAGCGGTGCACGTGCGCTGGTGTTCCTGAACATGTTCGGCAAGCGGGTGCAGGAGGTGCTGCCCGATACCGGCATCGAGTACCTGATCGAGGCGAAGATGGGCGACATGCTGCCCACCGCCAAGGGCTGGCTGGTGAACACCGTGGTCGACAAGCTGAAAAAGATGGTGCCAGCCTATCAGCTGCCCCAGGCCACATCGTTCAAGCAGGTGCTGCGCCAGGGGCGCGAACTGGCCCCCAAGCCGGTCTCGCAGAACCTCGACGACATCGCCGTACTGCAATACACCGGCGGCACAACCGGCCTGGCCAAGGGCGCGATGCTCACCCACGGCAACCTGGTGGCCAACATGCTGCAGGTGCTGGCCTGCTTCTCGCAGCATGGCCCCGACGGGCAGAAACTGCTCAAGGACGGCCAGGAGGTGATGATTGCGCCGCTGCCGCTTTATCACATCTATGCCTTTACCGCGAACTGCATGTGCATGATGGTCACCGGCAACCACAACGTGCTGATCACCACCCCACGGGATATTTCCGGCTTCATCAAGGAGCTGGGCAAATGGCGCTTTTCCGCGTTGCTGGGGCTTAACACCCTGTTTGTCGCGCTGATGGATCACCCAGGCTTCCGCCAGCTTGATTTCTCGGCGCTCAAGGTCACCAACTCGGGCGGCACGGCGCTGGTCAAGGCCACTGCCGAGCGCTGGGAAGCGCTCACCGGTTGCCGCATTGTCGAAGGCTACGGCCTGACCGAAACCTCGCCGGTGGCCAGCACCAACCCCTACGGCCAGCTGGCGCGCCTGGGCACGGTGGGCATCCCGGTGCCAGGCACGGCGTTCAAGGTGATCGATGACGAGGGTAACGAACTGCCGCTGGGCGAGCGGGGCGAGCTGTGTATCCAGGGGCCGCAGGTAATGAAAGGTTACTGGCAGCAGCCCGAAGCCACTGCCCAGGCCATGGATGCCGACGGCTGGTTCAAGACCGGCGACATCGCCATCATCGACCCGGACGGTTTTACCCGCATTGTCGACCGCAAGAAGGACATGATCATCGTCTCGGGTTTCAACGTGTACCCCAACGAGATCGAGGACGTGGTGATGGGCCACCCCAAGGTCGCCAACTGCGCAGCCATCGGCGTGCCGGACGAGCGTTCCGGCGAGGCGGTGAAGCTGTTCGTGGTGCCGCGCGAGGGTGGGTTGAGCGTGGATGAGCTCAAGGCTTATTGCAAAGCCAACTTCACCGGCTACAAAGTGCCCAAGCACATCGTGTTGCGCGAGTCGCTGCCGATGACCCCGGTGGGCAAGATCCTGCGGCGGGAACTACGTGATATAGCCTGAGTCTTGTGTCGGCTTCTTCGCGGGTGAACCCGCTCCTACAGTTAGTGCACAACAAGGAGCGGGTTCATCCGCGGATGCCCAAGACGCTCTAACAAGCGGATCACAGCCGAATCTGCGACATTTTGGATAATTACTCTAAAAATGACCTGTATCGTCCATTGAGTCATTTTTGTGACCGTAAGGCCTGTTTTGGCCTCTAGGCGACCCCCGGCAAAGCTGTTACTCTCGGCCCGCTTTCAGATGATCCGGTTTGCAACGAACCGTCATCTCATATCAATAATAAGCGCATAGACGCGTAAACCGAACTTCGCTGTTGCTGAAGGAGTGGGCTTCCATGATCGAAAATTTTTGGAAGGATAAATACCCAGCCGGGATTACGGCGGAAATCAATCCTGACGAATTCCCCAATATCCAGGCGGTACTCAAGCAATCCTGCCAACGCTTTGCCGACAAACCGGCCTTTAGCAACCTGGGCAAGACTATCACCTATGGCGAGTTGTATGCGCTGTCCGGGGCGTTTGCCGCCTGGCTGCAGCAGCATACCGACCTCAAGCCGGGTGACCGCATTGCCGTGCAACTGCCCAATGTCCTGCAATACCCGGTCGCGGTATTCGGTGCCATGCGCGCCGGGCTGATCGTGGTCAACACCAACCCGCTGTACACCGCGCGGGAGATGGAACACCAGTTCAACGACTCCGGCGCCAAGGCCCTGGTGTGCCTGGCCAACATGGCCCACCTGGCCGAAAAGGTGGTGCCCAAGACCCAGGTCAGGCACGTCATCGTCACCGAAGTGGCCGACCTGCTGCCGCCGCTCAAGCGCCTGCTGATCAACAGTGTGATCAAGTACGTGAAGAAGATGGTGCCGGCCTACAACCTGCCGCGTGCCGTGCGCTTCAACGACGCCCTGGCACTGGGCAAGGGCCAGCCGGTGACCGAGGCCAACCCGCAGGCCAACGACGTGGCAGTGCTGCAGTACACCGGCGGTACCACCGGGGTGGCCAAGGGCGCGATGCTGACCCACCGCAACCTGGTGGCCAACATGCTGCAGTGTCGGGCACTGATGGGCGCGAACCTGCACGAAGGCTGCGAAATCCTCATCACCCCGCTGCCGCTGTACCACATCTATGCCTTTACCTTCCATTGCATGGCCATGATGCTGATCGGCAACCACAACGTGCTGATCAGCAATCCGCGTGACTTGCCGGCCATGGTCAAGGAACTGGGCAAGTGGAAGTTCAGCGGCTTCGTCGGCCTCAATACCCTGTTCGTTGCGCTGTGCAACAACGACGCCTTCCGCGCCCTGGACTTCTCGGCGCTGAAAATCACCCTGTCCGGGGGCATGGCCCTGCAGCTGAGCGTGGCCGAGCGCTGGAAGGCCGTGACCGGCTGCGCCATCTGTGAAGGCTACGGCATGACCGAGACCAGCCCGGTGGCGGCGGTCAACCCGGCCGAAGCCAACCAGGTGGGCACGATCGGCATTCCGGTGCCTTCGACCCTGTGCAAGATCATCGACGATGCCGGCATCGAGCTGCCACTGGGCGAAGTCGGCGAGCTGTGCGTCAAGGGCCCGCAGGTGATGAAGGGCTATTGGCAGCGCGAGGACGCCACTGCCGAGATCCTCGACAGCGAAGGTTGGCTGAAGACGGGCGACATCGCCCTGATCCAGGCCGATGGCTATATGCGTATCGTCGACCGCAAGAAGGACATGATCCTGGTCTCGGGCTTCAACGTGTACCCCAACGAGCTGGAAGACGTGCTGGCAGCATTGCCGGGTGTGCTGCAGTGCGCGGCCATCGGAGTGCCGGATGAAAAGTCCGGTGAAGTGATCAAGGTGTTCATCGTGGTCAAGCCGGGTATGACCGTGACCAAGGAGCAGGTGATGGAGCACATGCGTGCCAACGTCACCGGCTACAAGGTACCGCGCCAGATCGAGTTCCGCGATGTGCTGCCGACCACCAACGTGGGCAAGATCCTGCGCCGTGAACTGCGCGATGAAGAGCTGAAAAAGCAAGGTTTGAAGAAAATCGCCTGAGGCCCCCCGGCCCTTGTAGGAGCGGCCTTGCGTCGCGAAAGGGCCGCGAAGCGGCCCCGGCATTTTCAGCGTCACGGCTGAGAACCTGGGGCCGCTTCGCGGCCCTTTCGCGACGCAAGGCCGCTCCTACAGGGGTTGCGCGGGCATCACGCTCAGCGCAGTTTCTCAAGCATCTGGTAGTACCACATCCCCGCCGCCAGCAGCGGGTTGCCCAGCAAATCCCCCATCGGCACGCGCACGTGCTTGCACTGCGCAAAGGTGTCGAACTGCTGCAAGGTGCCGGTCAATGCCTCGGCCATGATCTCGCCCATGATGTGGCTGGTGGCAATACCGTGCCCTGAATAGCCCTGGCAATACCACACGTTGTCCGACAGCTTGCCCAGTTGCGGGATACGGTTGACCACGATGCCCATGGCGCAACTCCACTGGAACTCGATCGGCACTCCTTTCAACGCGGGGAACGTACGCTCGATACACGGGCGCAGTTCGCCTTCGATATCGCGTGAGTCACGCCCGGAATAGTTGGCGCCACCGCCAAACAGCAATCGCTTGTCGGCGGTCAGGCGGTAATAGTCGAGCACGAAGCGGCAGTCGTATACCGCCAGGTCCTGCGGGTTGATCTGCTCGGCCAGTTCACCCAGCGGCGCGGTGGTGACAATGCCGCCCATGGCCGGGAAGATCTTGCCCTTCAGCTGGCGGTTTTCCAGTTTGTGATACACATCGCCGGCCAGCATCACCTGGCGTGCCTCGACCCGGCCATGGGCTGTGACCACCGCCGGGCGGGGGCCGTGGACGATGTCCAGCACCTCGGAGTTCTCGAAGATCAATGCACCCAGGCTGTGCGCGGCGCGGGCTTCGCCCAGGCACAGGTTGAGCGGGTGCAGGTGCAGGTTGCGCAGGTTCTTCAGCGCACCCAGGTACAGCGGACTTTGCAGGTGCGCGGCCATGCCATCGCGGTCCAGCAGCTGCACCTGCTCGCCCATGCCCCGGCGCCGGGCCTCGGCCTCGAAGGCACGCAGCTCGTTCATGTGCGAAGGCTTCATCGCCGCATGCAGGTGGCCGCGCTTGAGGTCGCAGTCGATGCCATAGCGCGCTACGCGCTGCTCGATGACCTCATGCCCGCGCCAGCGCAGGTGCCAGATGAAATCGTCGACTTCGGCGCCCAGCCGGTTGCGCATCTGCGCGCGCATGGCCTTGTCCCCCGACAGGCTGCCGGTGACCTGGCCGCCATTGCGCCCGCTGGCGCCCCAGCCAATGCGGTTGGTCTCGACAATGGCCACCTTCAGGCCCCGTTCGGCCAGTTCCACTGCCGTGGCCACGCCGGTGAAGCCGCCACCGATGATGGCCACATCCACCTGTACCGTGCCCTTGAGTTGCGGGTACTCGGTGTGGTCGTTGAGGGTGGCGCTGTAGTAGGACGGCGCGCGCTGCGCCGGCCCTTTGTTCAATGCTGCGTTCATGGGTGTTCCTTGTTGTATTGGGGCTCACGCCTGGTGCAGGTACCAGCGCCAGTCCTGTTCGCTGACCTCGGCCATGAACTGACGGTACTCGGCGCGCTTGACCTTCAGGTAGACGCCCAGAAAGTCCTCGCCCAGGGCTTCGCGGGCCCAGCTGGACTGCTGCAGCGCGTCGAGGGCGGTTAGCCAGTCGGTGGGCAGGTGCTCGGTGGCCTGGGCATAACCGTTGCCTTCCACTGGTGCGCCTGGGTCAAGCTGCTGGCGGATGCCCCAGTGGCTGGCGGCGAGGATCGCTGCGGCGGCCAGGTACGGGTTGGCGTCGGCGCCGCAGATGCGATGCTCGACATGCCGGCTGTTGGCCGGGCCGCCCGGCACGCGCAGGCTCACGGTACGGTTGTCGACGCCCCAGGTTGGCGCCAGTGGTGCGTAGCTGTTGGCCTGGAAGCGGCGGAACGAGTTGGCGTTGGGGCAGAACAGCAGCAGCGAGTCGCGCAGGTGGCGCAGCATGCCGGCCACGGCATGGCGCAGCAGCGGGGTGCCGGCCTTGTCTTCGCTGGCGAACAGGTTGTTGCCGGCGCTGTCGGCCAGGCTCAGGTGCATGTGCATGCCGGTGCCGGCCAGTTGCGCGAACGGCTTGGCCATGAAGCAGGCCTGCATGCCATGGGCATGGGCTACACCTTTGACCAGGCGCTTGTAGCGCACGGCCTGGTCCATCGCCTGCAGCGCATCGCCGTGCTCGAGGGTGATCTCCACCTGGCCCGGGGCGTACTCCGAAATTGCCGTTCGCGCCGGGATGCCCTGGGCTTTGCAAGCGGCGTACAGGTCGGCGAGGAACGGCTCGATCTGCTCCAGTTCGCGCAGGCCATACACTTGGGTGGATCGGGGGCGGCCGCCATCGTTGTCCAGTGCCGGCTGCGGGCGGCCATGGGCGTCGCGCTGCTGGTCGAGCAGGAAGAACTCCAGCTCACAGGCCATCACCGGGTGGTAGCCGTCGGCTTTCAGCGCATCGATGGTGCGTACCAGGACATGGCGCGGATCGGCGATGCTGGCGGGCAGGCCCTCGCTCGGGTGCATGCTCACCTGCACCGCAGCGGTCGGCACCCGGCGCCAGGGCAAACGCACCAGGCTGCCTTCAAGCGGGTAGGCACGGCAGTCGATGTCGCCCACGTCCCACACCAGGCCGGAGTTTTCCACGTCGTCGCCGTTCAGGGTCAGGCCGAGGATGGTGCTGGGCAGTGGCCGGCCGGTCTGGTACACGGCCAGCAGTTCGTCACGGTGCAGCAGTTTGCCGCGCGGCACGCCGTTGGCGTCGAGGATGAACAGTTCGAACAGCTCGATATCGGGGTTGTCGGCCAGGAAACGGCTGGCCTGCTCTACAGGTGCAAAGGGCATGATGGATTCGCTCACGGGCGCACAGGCCACCGCGCAAACGGGCGGCCCAGCTGAGTCAAACGGCCAGAAGGCGGCCGGGTTTGGTCACGATGGCGTGTGCGAAGTATCCGGTGGGCGTGCGTGGCGGCAGTGCCACAAGGCCCAGAAGGCGAGGATGATGTGCACCAGCGGATTTTCCCCGGCACGGCTCCGGGCCTTCGGTAGCGAAGGGCGGGAAGACGGTGGGGCGATGGCTGGGGCGGGAGTCATGCCTTTGATACTCACATGCGGCGTAAGGTTGATTAAAGCAGTGAATGGCAACCTTTACATCGAGCCTGACTAAACATTCTGCCGCTGTGCGAACCCTGTAGGAGCAGGTCCAGCCTGCACAGCAAAGTAGGGCCAAATCTGCGACAATCGCGCATCCTTCGAATGCCGATCATGAAAAAGCAGGCTCACCTGCGTCACTAAAAAGCCCCATGACTGACCACGCCATCGACAAACTGCTGCAAAACCTCGACCACGCCATGATCGCCGACCGCCATCGCCTGCGCCGGCAAATGCATGAACTGCGCAAGCGCCCCGACGAGGCGAAGCTGGCCCAATGGGTGGAAAAGGTCCAGGCCTCTTGCGCCCAGGTCACTGCACGCCAGCAGAGCGTGCCCACCGTGCGCTACGACGACAGCCTGCCGATCGCCGCCAAGCGTGACGAAATCAAGAAGGCCCTGGCCGAACACCAGGTGCTGGTGATCGCCGGCGAAACCGGGTCGGGCAAGACCACCCAGCTGCCGAAGATCTGCCTGGAACTGGGCCGTGGCAGCCATGGCCTGATCGCCCACACCCAGCCGCGCCGGATCGCCGCACGCAGCGTGGCAGCGCGGGTCGCCGAAGAGCTGGGCACGCCCCTGGGCGGGCTGGTTGGCTACCAGGTGCGTTTCGAAGACCAGAGTGACTCCAATACCCTGGTCAAGCTGATGACCGACGGTATCCTGCTGGCCGAAACCCAGCACGACCGCCTTCTGGAGCGTTACGACACCATCATTGTCGACGAAGCCCACGAACGCAGCCTGAACATCGACTTCCTGCTCGGCTATCTGAAAACCCTGTTGCACCGCCGCCCGGACCTGAAGCTGATCATCACTTCGGCGACCATCGACCTGGAGCGCTTCTCCAGGCACTTCGACGGCGCGCCGATCATCGAGGTGTCGGGGCGCACCTTCCCGGTAGAAACCTGGTACCGACCGCTCACCAGCGAGCAGGACGAAGAAGGCAACCAGATCGAGGACGACCTGACCGTCGACCAGGCCATCCTCGCCACGCTGGACGAGCTTGCGCACCACGAGCGCAGCGAGGGCAAGGGCCCAGGCGATGTGCTGATCTTTCTGCCGGGCGAGCGGGAAATCCGCGATGCCGCCGAAATCCTGCGCAAGGCGCAACTGCGTCACACCGAAATCCTGCCGCTGTATGCGCGCCTTTCGCCCGCCGAGCAGCAGCGCATTTTCCAGTCGCATACCGGGCGCCGGGTGATTCTGGCCACCAACGTCGCCGAGACCTCGCTGACCGTGCCCGGCATCCGCTACGTGATCGACACCGGCACCGCGCGCATCAGCCGCTACAGCTACCGCGCCAAGGTCCAGCGCCTGCCCATCGAAGCGGTGTCGCAGGCCAGTGCCAACCAGCGTAAAGGCCGCTGTGGGCGGGTCGAGCCGGGTATCTGCGTGCGCCTGTACAGCGAAGAGGATTTCAACGGCCGGCCTGCGTTTACCGACCCGGAGATCCTGCGCACCAACCTGGCCGCGGTGATCCTGCAGATGCTGCACCTGCGCCTGGGTGCCATCGATGCTTTCCCGTTCATCGAACCGCCAGATGGCAAGGCCATCAGCGACGGTTTCAACCTGCTGCAGGAGCTGTCGGCGGTCAACCGCGAGAACCAGCTGACGCCGCTCGGCCGCCAGTTGGCGCGCCTGCCGATCGACCCGCGACTGGGCCGCATGTTGCTGGAGGGCGCCCGCCAGGGCAGCCTGCAGGAAGTGCTGATCGTTACCAGTGCGCTGTCGGTGCAGGACCCGCGCGAGCGCCCGCCAGAGCGCCAGCAGGCGGCCGACCAGGCGCACGCACAATGGAAGGACGTGGATTCCGACTTCGCCGCGCTGGTCAACCTGTGGCGCGGCTTCGAAGAGCAACGCCAGGCGCTGACGGCCAGCCCGCTGCGCAACTGGTGCCGGAAGAACTTCCTCAACTACTTGCGCCTGCGCGAGTGGCGCGACGCCCATCGCCAACTGGCGCTGATCTGCCGCGACCTGCAGTTGACGGTGAACAAGGAACCGTCCGACTACCAGAAAATGCACAAGGCCATTCTCAGTGGCCTGCTCAGCCAGATCGGCCAGAAGACCGAAGAGGGCGACTACCAGGGCGCCCGCCAGCGGCGCTTCTGGGTACACCCGTCGTCGGGCCT
>NZ_JABMCW010000167.1:0-11927 GCF_013179705.1 Pseudomonas sp. CM25
GCCAACACTTGAAAAATGCGTTGCAGGCCTTGTGGGGCAAGGCGTCCGGTTTTTTTACAGGGCCATCTTCGAGGTTTTGGCAGTGGGTCCGGTTGCCCCAAGGTTGGGGATTGGGGGCAGGGGGGCCGGGCCCATCACCGGGAGATCTGTGGGTCAGGCCCTGATACAGTCTGCGCTTCCATCCCCGACCCGAGCCCAGCAATGCAACCCCTCGACCCCCTGTCCCTGAACCTGTTCATCATCGTCTGCGAGGCGGGCACCATCGCCCGCGCCGGCGAGCGTGCGTTCATGGCGCCGTCTGCGGTCAGCAAACGCATCTCGGACATCGAGGCGCGCTTCGGCACCGCCTTGCTCACTCGCAGCAAGCGCGGTGTCGAGCCGACCCCGGCAGGCCTGGCCCTGTTGCGCCATGCGCGGGAAATGACCCGCGCCATGGAACGCCTGGACAGCGAGCTGAGCGAATACGCCGAAGGTGCGCGTGGTCATGTGCGGGTGCTGGCCAATGTGTCGTCGATCATGGAGTTCCTGCCCGAGGAACTGTCGGCGTTCATGCTGGAAAACCCGCTGATCCAGGCCGACATCGAAGAACGTTTCAGCCCCGACGTGGTACGAGGCGTGGCCGAAGGCAACGCAGACCTGGGCATATGTCGCAAATCCATGGCAACCGGCGACCTGGAGTTCGTGCCCTACCGGCAAGATCACCTGGCCGTGGTGGTCGGTGCGGACCACCCCTTGGCTACTCGCCAGCAGCTTGCCTTCGAAGAAACACTGGCGTACGAGCACTTGGGCCTGTCGACCTTGGCCCCCCTGAACACCTTCATGCGCAAAAGGGCCGAACAGGCCGGTGGGGAGCTGCGTTTCCGCTCCTACGTATCGTCGTTCGACGCGGCATACCGCCTGGTGCAATTCGGCCTGGGCCTGGCCGTATTCCCGCAAGAGGCTGTGGGCCGGTATGCGACGTTGTTCGACCTGAAGGTGATTCCGCTGACCGACGACTGGGCGCTGGGCGAGTTCGTCATCTGCATGCGCGACCGGCACGCATTGTCCCTGTCGGCGCGGCGCCTGCTTGACCACTTGCTGCTGCGCGCACCGGCCTGGCAGGCGCCTGGCTGATCCATCGTGGCTGGCGATGGATCAGCCCGTGAAACACGTCTTTTCTGCTTGGCACCCAGCTTTTAGTCTGGCGCAACGCTTCAGACAGAGAGACCGTGATGACAACAATAACAATCAACGAAGTCGGCCTGCGTGATGGCTTGCAGAGCTTGCAAACGATTATGCCGACCGCTGCCAAACGCCGCTGGATCGACGCCGCCTACGTTGCCGGCGTGCGCCATATGGAAGTCGCCTCGTTCGTGCCTGCACGCCTGCTGCCGCAAATGGCCGACGCGCGCGAAGTGGTGGCCCACGCCCTCACATACCCCGACCTGCAAGTCACTGTGCTGGCGCCGAACCTGCGTGGCGCCAGGGACGCATTGGAATCGGGTGCGCAGCGCATCGTTGCCCCGGTGTCGGTGAGCATGGCCCACAGCCTGGCCAATGTGCGCCGCACACCCATGGAAATGGTCGAAGAACTGGGCCGCATGTGCCAACTGCGTTCCGAAATGGGCCTGCACGATGTGCAGCTAGTGGCTGGCATGTCGGTAGCCTTTGGTTGCACCCGCCAGGGTGAAGTGCCCTTGGCCGACCTCTGCGCGCTGACCCGCCAGGTCATCGAGGCGGGTTGTGACCTGGTCTCCCTGGGCGACACCACCGGCTACGCCAACCCCGGCCAGGTGGCAACCGTACTGCAGGCGGTGCGGGCAATTGCCGGCGAGCGGCTGAAGGCGGCGCACTTCCACGATACCCGCGGCCTGGCCCTCGCCAACAGCCTGGTGGCGGTGCAGCAGGGTATCGGCGAGCTGGATGCCTCGCTGGCCGGGCTGGGTGGCTGCCCGTTCGCCCCGGGCGCGTCCGGCAACACCGTTACCGAGGACCTGGTGTTCATGCTGCAAAGCATGGGCTACGACACTGGCATCGACCTGCCTGCGCTGATCGCTTCGCGCCAGGTACTGACTGAAGCGCTGCCGGGCGAGCCTCTCTACGGGTGTATTGCCCGCGCCGGTTTGCCGCTTGGCTTTGCCCACCCTTCGCCGCACACCGAACAGCACGCCTGACCTGCCTGAACGAGGAGCACCACGATGTCCAGACTTCCCTTGGACGGCATCCGTGTCGTCGAAATTTCACACATGGTCATGGGCCCGACCTGCGGCATGATTCTCGGTGACCTGGGTGCCGAAGTGATCAAGATCGAACCGGTGCGCGGTGACGGCACGCGCCGCTTGCTGGGTGCGGGGGCGGGTTTTTTTCGTACCTTCAACCGCAACAAGCAGTGCATCGCCGTCGATGTCGAAACCCCTGAGGGCCGCGAGGCGGTCCTGCAGCTGATCGACACCGCCGACGTGTTCATCGAAAACTTCAAGCCCGGCCGGATGCACAAGCTGGGGTTCGGCTACCCCGCGCTGCGTCAGCGCAACCCCCGGCTGATCTATGCATCGCACAAGGGCTTCCTCAGCGGGCCCTACGACAACCGCCTGGCGCTGGACGAGGTGGTGCAGATGATGGCGGGCCTGGCTTACATGACCGGGCCAGTGGGCCGCCCGTTGCGTGCGGGCAGCTCGGTCAACGACATCATGGGCGGCATGTTCGGGGCCATTGGCGTGCTGGCGGCGCTCAATGAGCGCCACACCACCGGCAGTGGCCGCGAAGTGCAAAGCGCCCTGTACGAGAACTGCGTACTGCTGGCAGCCCAGCACATGCAGCAGTACGTGGTCACCGGCGAGGCGGCAGCGCCGATGCCCAACCGCAACAGTGCCTGGGCCATCTATGACGTGTTCACCTTCGCCGGCGGCGAGCAGATGTTCGTGGCGGCTACCGGTGAAGGGCAGTGGCGGGCGTTGTGCCAGGTACTGGGGCAGGCAGCTTTGCTCGATGACCCGACGCTGGCCAGCAACAACGACCGCGTGTTGCAGCGGCCACGTCTGCTGGCGCACCTGGCCGAAGTGTTCACGCTACTCGACGCAGGGCAACTGGCGCTGCAACTGGAAGCCAACGGCATTCCCTTCGCGCCGATTCGCCGGCCTGAAGAACTGTTCGATGACCCGCACCTGCAGCAGAGTGGCGGCATGGCCGAGCTTCAGCTCGAAGACGGCAGCCACACACCGATGCCGTTGCTGCCACTGTCGCTGGACGGCCAGCGCCTGCAGCCACGCCGGGCGATTGCACGGATTGGCGAGCATACACGCAAGGTGATGCGTGAGCTGGGCTACAGCGATGCGCACATTGCCGAGCTTTGCGCGGCGGGCGTACTGAAAACCGACGACGCAGCCTGAGGACGAGTTGAAATGGCGATCTATCAATACGACACCCGCACGCCCAACCTTCACCCGGAAACCTTCGTTGCCGAAGATGCCACGGTGATCGGCGACGTTACGCTCGAACAAGGCGTCAGTGTATGGCCGCAGGCCGTGCTGCGCGGGGACAATGAACCCATCCATATCGGCCAGCACAGCAACGTACAGGAAGGTGCGGTGCTGCATGCCGACCCTGGCTTTGCGCTCACCGTCGGGCGCGGCGTGACTATCGGGCACCAGGCCATGCTGCATGGCTGCACTATCGGTGACGGCGCGCTGATCGGCATTCAGGCGGTGGTGCTCAATGGCGCGGTCATCGGTAACAACTGCCTGGTCGGTGCCGGCGCTATCGTCACCGAGGGCAAGGTGTTCCCTGACAATTCACTGATCCTCGGGGCGCCGGCCAAAGTGGTGCGCGAGCTGACGGCAGAAGCCATCGCCAGCATGCAGCGCAATGCCGCCGAGTATGTCGGCAAAGGCCAGGCGTTCAAGGAGAAGCTGGTCCGAATCCGCTGAAAACCCTGCAGGCGGCGCCCCCGGAGGTGCTGCTGCTCTCCAATAATTACAACAATGGAGATCCACCATGGTTGCCATGACCGGCGAACTCGCGCGTGAGCGCAACGACAGCCACATCGACGAATTGCTGCTGTACCGCCGCGTGGCCTGGCGCATCATGCCGCTGGCCATCATCTGCTTCCTGTTCTCGTACTTCGACCGCATCAACATCAGTTTCGCCAAGGCTCAGATGCAGCAGGAACTGGGCTTGAGCGATGCCGCCTACGGCCTGGCCGCGAGCATGTTCTTCGTCGGCTACGTGCTGTTCGAAGTGCCCAGCAGCTTTGGCCTGAAGCGCTACGGAGCACCGGCGTGGATCTGCCGGATCATGGTGTCGTGGGGCCTGGCCACGGCTGCGCTGGTGTTCGCCTATACCCAGCACACGCTGTACTTCCTGCGGTTTCTGATCGGCGTGATGGAGGCCGGATTAGGCCCGGCGATCCTGTTCTACCTGGCGTGCTGGTTTCCCCGCAAACACCTGGCAAAAATGAATGGCCTGTGGTTCCTGGCGGTGCCGTTGGCCGGGGCTGTCGGTGGGCCTGCAGCGGGCTTCCTGCTGGGCACCATGGACGGCGTGCTGGGCCTGGCCGGCTGGCACTGGTTGTTCCTGATGTCCGGCCTGCCGTGCGTGGTGCTGGGCGTACTGGTGCTGTGGAAGCTGGACCGTGATATCGAATCGGCGAAGTGGCTGAGCCGCGAAGAAAAGGACCTGCTGGTACAGAATCTGGCCGAGGACAAACGCACTGCAAAGCCGATTCTCGGCTCGCTGTGGCGGGTGTTGCTGACCCGTGAAGTGGCGATCATGGCGTTCATCTACTACGTGGTCAAAACCGCCTCCTATGGGCTGAATTTCTGGATGCCGCACCTGATCAAGTCTTCGGGTGTGCAGGACATGCTCTGGGTTGGCGTGCTGTCGGCACTGCCCTACGCAGTAGCCTGCGTCGGCATGGTGCTGCTCACCCGCCGCTCCGACCGCACCGGCGAGCGCAAGCGCTACCTGGTGTACTGCCTGCTGGCAGCGGCAGCGGGTTATCTGCTGGCATGCCTGTTTTCCGGTTCGTCCGTGGCGATGATGGCCGCACTGGTGCTGGCTACTGCTGGCACGTTCATCGCCATCCCGATCTTCTGGACCATTCCGCAATCGACCTTCTCGGGGCTGGCGATTGCCACCGGCACTGCGGCAATCAACTCGGTCGGGCAACTGAGCGGCATTGTCGCGCCGGTGATGGTGGGCAAGATCAATGACCTTACCGGCAGCACCTACATGGGCATGCTGTCGATCGCGCCGCTGATCCTGATCGCCTGCCTGGTGGTGATGCGCTACGTGCGCAACCCCAGAAGCTGAGTGGCGCTGAGTCTTCGAACAACAACAAGAAAAAGGCACATCCCATGATCGTTATTTCCCGGCGGGCATCGCTGATGCTCGCGGCGCTTTGCTGCACCTGCCAAACCGTCCACGCCGCGTTCATGGGGGACGGTAGCGGCAGCCTGGAACTGCGCAACTTCTATTTCGACCGCGACTTTCACGGCGACAGAGCCGCGCAATCCCGGCGTGGTGAATGGGCCCAGGGCTTGATGCTGCGCTTGCAGTCGGGTTACACCGAAGGCGTGGTCGGCTTCGGCCTGGATGCAGCGGGCATGCTCGGGGTAAAGCTGGATTCGTCGCCCGACCGTAGCGGCACCGGATTGCTGCCCAGGGGCAGTGACAGGCGCGCTGCAGACGAATACGCCAAAGCCGTCGCCACTTTCAAAGCCCGGTTGGCGCATACAGAGCTGAAGGTCGGCGGCCTGAGCCCGCAGTTGCCGTTACTGGCGTCCAATAACAGCCGATTGTTTCCCCAGTGGTTCAACGGTGCGCAACTGGTGAGCAAGGACCTGGACCGGTTCACATTCACCTTTCTGCAGGTGGATGGCACCAAGCTTCGCGACTCCACTGACTATGAGGACCTGACTGCAATGGCACAGCAGGGCGCCTATTCGGCAACCGTTACCAGTGATCGGCTGTACTACGCCGGGGTCGATTATCAACCCCTGGCGAATCTGACCCTGAGCGTGCATACCAGTGAACTTGAAGATCTGTTCCACCGTGATTTCGCCGGATTGCGGTTCAAGACCGGCCTGGGGCCTGGCGAGGTTTTCACCGAATGGCGATGGTTCGATGCGCGCGATCAGGGCCGGGCGCTGCTGGGTGAGGTCGACAACCAGACCCTCAGCACCAACTTCGGCTACAGCGTCCGCGGGCACACGTTGAGTGGGGGGTATCAGAAAGGCCGTGGCGATACGGCGTATGCCTACGTCGGGGGGACCGATACCTACCTGTTCAGCGAGCAGCAGGTCAGCACGTTCGCGCTGGCCAACGAGCGGGCGTGGATGGTGCGTTACGACTACAACTTCGCGGCGCTAGGCATCCCGGGGCTCACTTTCAACGTGCGCTATGTGACGGGTGACCAGGTCGACCCACAGCGTATTGCCAGCGCCAAGGGCAGGGCGCTGGCGGCCCGCGGTGGCGAAGGCCGGGAGTGGGAGCGGACCACGGATATCACCTATGTGGTGCAGTCAGGTCTGCTCAGGAATGTATCGCTGCGCTGGCGCAACGCGAGCATGCGCTCGAACTTTGCCGATGCGGCGGACGAGAACCGGGTGATTGTGGGGTATACGTTAGGGTTCTGAGACAGGTGCAGTCCGGTGGCAGCCTGCGCAAGCCGTGAAACGGTGGAATTGCCGAGAACGCCATGCTGCATGTTGCCACTCCATTCTGCTCGCTTGATACGAGAGCGGGGGCACTGTAGTCAGCGGGATGTTGATACACAGTGAGCTGCATGTGAAAAAACCTTGGCCCGACAGCTTCCCTGAACGTTCATTTGTCAAGATGTCAAGCATGAAACCGGTTTCAAAACATTTCTGAACGCGTTAGATTATTCGGCTGTCTTCTTGATGGCCTATCAAGATCAACACCCACATTGAAAAACAGATGGCGCCTGTCAAGGCCGCCACAGCCGATGAGGATTCCAATGCCTGAGCATGCCCCGGACAACCCGCGCAGGGATTTCCTGCGCAAGACCCTGACCCTGATCCCGGTCGTTACCGTGGCCAGTACCGGGCTAGGGGCGGGTGCCAGCCAACTGCTTGCCGCCCCGCAGCCCGAGCCCAAAGTGCCTGCCGCTCCACCGGCGGGCCATTACCAGCCGACCTTCTTCAGCGCTGAAGAATGGGCCTTTGTGCAGGCCGCGGTGTCGCGCATCATCCCGGCGGACGAACTGGGCCCCGGCGCGCTCGAAGCCGGCGCCGCCGAATTCATCGACCGGCAGATGAACACCCCCTATGCGACGGGCGCGCAGTGGTACATGCACGGCCCGTTCAACGCCGATGCTGCCCCCGAGATGGGCTACCAGTTGCAACTCAGCCCCCAGCAGATCTACCGCCTGGGCATCGCCGCCGTGGATGGCTGGTGCAAGGCCAATGGCGGTCAGGTTTTTGCTGCGCAAGATAGCGCTACCCGCGACCGTATTCTCAGCAAAGTCGAGGCTGGAGAGCTGCTTTTCGACACCGTCCCGGCCAAGGTGTTTTTCAGCTTGCTGGTGCAGAACACCCGTGAAGGGTTCTTCTGCGACCCGATCCACGGTGGCAACAAGGGCATGGTCGGCTGGACCCAGATCGGCTTCCCGGGTGCCCGCGCCGATTTCATGGACTGGGTCGAGCGCAATGAACCGTACCCGTTCCCGGCTGTTTCGATTCGCGGTGAGAGGGCCTGAGGCATGGCGACTGTGTTGAAAAAAGTGGATGCGGTGATCGTTGGTTTCGGCTGGGCCGGCGCCATCATGGCCAAGGAACTCACCGAAGCTGGCCTGCACGTGGTGGCCCTGGAACGCGGGCCGATGCAGGACACGTACCCGCAAGGCAGCTACCCGCAGGTGATCGACGAGCTGACCTACAGCGTGCGCAAGAAGCTGTTTGTCGATGTGTCGAAAGAAACCGTCACCATCCGCCACGGCGCGCATGACGTGGCGCTGCCCAATCGCCAGCTCGGCGCCTTCCTGCCAGGTAAAGGCGTAGGCGGCGCGGGCCTGCACTGGTCGGGTGTGCACTTTCGGGTCGACCCGGTCGAGCTGCGCATGCGCAGCCACTACGAAGAGCGCTACGGCCGCAAGTTCATCCCCGAAGACATGACTATCCAGGACTTTGGCGTCAGCTATGAAGAGCTGGAGCCGTATTTCGACTTTGCCGAAAAGGTCTTCGGCACCTCCGGCCAGGCCTGGACGGTCAAGGGCCAGGTGGTCGGTGAAGGGAAGGGCGGCAACCCTTATGCGCCGGACCGTTCCAGCGCGTTCCCGCTGCCTGCACAGAAGAACGTAGTGTCGGCCAGGCTGTTCGAAAAGGCCGCCAGCAGCCTGGGCTACAAGCCCTACAACCTGCCGTCGGCCAACACCTCAGGCCCGTATACCAACCCCTACGGGGCGCAGATGGGCCCCTGCAACTTCTGTGGCTTCTGCAGCGGTTACGTGTGCTACATGTACTCCAAGGCCTCGCCCAACGTGAACATTCTGCCCGCGTTGCGCCAGGTGCCCAACTTCGAGCTGCGGCCTGACGCCCACGTGCTGCGGGTAAACCTGGACGACAGCAAGCGCAAGGCTACCGGCGTGACCTACATCGATGCCCAGGGGCGCGAAGTGGAACAGCCGGCAGAGCTGGTGATCCTGGCCGCGTTCCAGTTCAACAACGTGCGCCTGATGTTGCTGTCCGGCATTGGCAAGCCTTATGACCCGGTGCAGAACGAAGGCGTGGTCGGCCGTAACTTCGCCTACCAGAACATGGGTACGGTCAAGGCGTTCTTTGACAAGGACACCTACACCAACAACTTCATCGGCGCCGGTGGCAACGGCATCGCCATCGATGACTTCAACGCCGACAACTTCGACCACGGCCCCCACGGCTTCGTCGGTGGCTCGCCGATGTGGGTGAACCAGGCCGGCAGCCGGCCGATTGCCGGCACCGCCAACCCGCCCGGTACACCAGCCTGGGGCAGCGCCTGGAAAAAGGCCACGGCCGATTACTACACCCACCAGGTCTCGATGGACGCCCACGGCGCTCACCAGTCGTACCGTGGCAATTACCTGGACCTCGACCCGACCTACCGCGACGCCTACGGCCAGCCACTGCTGCGCATGACCTTCGACTGGCAGGAAAACGACATCAGGATGAACCAGTTCATGGTCGACAAGCTGAGCAAGATCGCCCAGGCAATGAACCCCAAAGCCATTGCCGTGCTGGGCAAGCAGGTCAAGGACCACTTCAACACCGCCAGCTACCAGACCACCCACCTCAACGGCGGGGCGATCATGGGCACCGATCCGAAGACCAGCGCGCTGAACCGTTACCTGCAAAGCTGGGATGTGCATAACGTTTTCGTGCCAGGGGCATCGGCGTTTCCGCAGGGCCTGGGCTACAACCCGACCGGGCTGGTGGCCGCGCTGACCTACTGGTCAGCCCGCGCCATTCGTGAGCAGTACCTGAAAAACCCCGGCCCGCTGGTCCAGGCTTGAGGAGCGATGAACATGAAGACACTGTTGATCGCAACCCTGCTGCTGGGCGCCAGTGCAACGGCACAGGCCACCGCCAATGAAGACGCCCAGGTGCGTCAGGGCGAGTACCTGGCGCGTGCCGGCGACTGTGTGGCCTGCCATACCGCCAAGGGCGGCAAGCCGTTCGCCGGCGGGCTGCCGATGGAAACTCCCATCGGTACGGTGTACTCGACCAACATCACCCCGTCGGCCAGCGGCATTGGCCAGTACAGCTTCGAAGACTTCGACCAGGCCGTGCGCAGGGGCATCGGCAAGGACGGCAGCACGCTGTATCCGGCAATGCCATACCCCTCTTACGCGCGGGTCGGCGAGCAGGATATGCAGGCGCTGTACGCCTATTTCATGAGGGGCGTGGAGCCGGTCGAACAGGCGAACAAGGCCACGGATATCCCGTGGCCGTTGAGCATGCGCTGGCCGCTGGCGATCTGGCGCGGGATGTTTGCACCAGAGGCCAGGCCGTGGCAGGCATCGGCGGCAGCCGACCCGGTGGTGAACCGGGGTGCGTACCTGGTCGAAGGCCTGGGGCACTGTGGCGCCTGCCATACGCCGCGCGCGCTGACCATGCAGGAGAAAGCACTCAGTGCAGAGGATGGCGCGCAGTTCCTGGCTGGCAGCGCGCCGCTGGAGGGCTGGATTGCGAAGAACCTGCGTGGTGACCACAAGGACGGTTTGGGCAGCTGGAGCGAAGCGCAGCTGGTGCAGTTTCTGAAGACCGGGCGCAGCGACCGCAGCGCGGTGTTTGGCGGCATGAGCGACGTGGTCGAGCACAGCATGCAGCACATGACGGATGCCGACCTGACAGCCATCGCCCGTTACCTGAAGACATTGCCGCCGAGCAACCCTGACGACAAGCCGCATGTGTATGACAAGCAGGTGGCGCAGGCGCTATGGCAAGGGGACGACAGCAAGCCGGGCGCGGCGGTGTATATCGACAACTGCGCGGCTTGCCACCGCACTGATGGCCAGGGCTATACCCGGGTGTTCCCGGCCCTGGCTGGCAACCCGGTGGTGCAGACGGCGGATGCCACGTCGCTGATTCATGTGGTGCTGGCAGGCGGCACGATACCGGCGACGCACACCGCGCCGTCGAACGTCACCATGCCGGCGTTTGGATGGCGGCTGAGTGACCAGGAGGTTGCTGAAGTGGTGAATTTCATTCGGAGTAGCTGGGGGAACCAAGGGGATGCTGTCAGTGCAGGTGATGTGAAAGCGCTTCGCTAAGGTTGCATCAGGGCTGACAGTAGCCTGCCGCGCCATGTGCAGCGCCTGTGAGATCGAGCGCCGCCCGCGCGGCGCTTCGCGGGTGAACCCGCTCCCACATTTGTTGCAACGTACCAAACCTGTCAGGCCATGGTTGCCAGCCTTGTCGGGCCGACGCGATTTCATGGCTGGCGCATCTGCCGCCACGCTCGCCTTGAGTCATGCACCAAGGCGGGAAACGCCGCTTTTACAGGCATGGCCACGTTGCAACAAATGTGGGAGCGGGTTTACCCGCGAAGCGCCGCGCGGGCGGCGCTCGATCTCATAGGCGCTGCATCTCTTGTGGCAAACACCTGCCAGGCCTGATGCATTCCCTATGAAAACCGCCATGCCGCTCCCAAAATTAAACGCCCCAGCCCAACTAAATGTTGACGAACACGCATACTTTTGCTGTATTGAAACCGGTTTCATCGCTACCACAACAATCATAAGGACTGCCCATGACCGACGCGCCTGCCCATCACCGCGAACGGGTCACCATCAGCGAAGTTGCGCGTGTCGCTGGCGTCTCCAAGGCCACCGTTTCGCGCTACATCGGTGGCGACCGCCAGTTGCTGGCCGAAGCCACCGCCAAGCGCCTGGCCGAGGTCATCGAGCGCCTCGGCTACCGTCCCAACCAGATGGCCCGTGGGCTGAAGCGCGGCCAGACGCGCCTGATCGGCATGCTGGTGGCCGATATCCTCAACCCTTATTCAGTGGCGGTGATGCATGGTGTGGAAACCGCCTGCCGTCAGCACGGCTACAGCCTGGTGGTATGCAACACCAACCGCGACGACGAGCAGGAGCGCCATCACCTGGTAGCCCTGCAGAGCTACAACGTCGAAGGGCTGATCGTGAACACTCTCGGCCATCACCCCGGCGAACTGCTCAATTTGCAACGCGAAATCCCCATGGTACTGATCGACCGCCAGTTGCCCGAGCTGGAGGTCGACCTGGTCGGCCTGGATAACTTCGATGCGGTCGAGCAAGCGCTCGACCACCTCCAGGCACAAGGTTACCGGGATATCCTGGCCGTCACCGAGCCGCTCGATGGCACCAGCTCGCGGCAGGAGCGGGTGCAAGCGTTCGGCCAGTCGATCAGCCGTCGCCCCGGCATGCGCCAGCAGGTGCTGGAAACCAGCGCCGGGCTGGGCGCCCAGCTGGC
>NZ_JABMCW010000168.1:0-11833 GCF_013179705.1 Pseudomonas sp. CM25
GGCATCGAAGCCTTCCCGACGAAAATCAACCCCATGCTGCACGGTGGTGGTCAGTTCCACCGGCACATCCGGGCGCAGTGCCTGCCATTCCATCAGGCGCGGCAGCAGCCAGCGCATCACGCAGGTCGGCGCCTTGAGTTGCAAGGTCGCGCGGCGCCCACCCACTTCGTGCACCCCTTGTTCGATCAGCGCGAACACCTGCTGCACCCGTGGCAACCAGTCCTGGCCTTCACGGGTCAGGCTCAAGCCACGGGCCTCGCGCTGGAACAAGGCATAGCCCAGGTGCTGCTCAAGGGCGGCGATCTGGCGGCTCACCGCGCCTTGGGTGATGTGCAGCTGTTGCCCGGCACGGGTGAAGTTGCAGTGCTGGGCGGTGACCAGAAATGTGTGGAGGGCGGGCAGGGGCGGGAGGCGTTTCATTGCGCTAAGCCATGATTACAGGACATGGCTAGTATGTGTTTTTTTGCATTGTGGGCATAGCCACCGCTTGGGTCCAATAAGGGCTCAACCCAACAAGATACATGGTGAACCCCGATGGCAACGTGCGGCGAAGTACTGGTAAAACTCCTTGAAGGCTATGGCGTTGACCATGTCTTCGGCATCCCCGGTGTACACACCGTGGAGCTTTACCGTGGCCTGGCGGGCTCGTCCATTCGTCATGTCACGCCGCGCCATGAGCAGGGCGCGGGGTTCATGGCCGACGGCTATGCGCGCACCCGTGGCAAACCCGGGGTGTGTTTTATCATCACCGGCCCGGGAATGACCAATATCACCACCGCCATGGGCCAGGCCTATGCCGACTCGATCCCGATGCTGGTGATCTCCAGTGTGCAGTCCCGTGATCAGCTGGGCGGCGGCCGTGGCAAGCTGCACGAGCTGCCGAACCAGGCGGCGCTGGTAGCGGGTGTGGCCGCGTTTTCCCACACCTTGATGAGTGCGGCGGACCTGCCGCAGGTGCTGGCCCGGGCCTTTGCCGTGTTCGACAGTGCCCGGCCGCGCCCGGTGCATATCGAGATCCCGCTGGATGTGCTGGTGGAACCCGCCGACCAGCTGCTGCCGGGCCGCCCGGTGCGTGGCAGCCGGGCGGGCGCCGCACCGCAGGCCGTGGCGCAGATGGCCGCGCGGCTGGCCCGGGCGAAGCGGCCATTGATCCTGGCGGGCGGCGGGGCGCTGGCTGCCGGGGCTGCGCTGGCGCGCCTGGCCGAACACCTGCAGGCCCCGGTGGCGCTGACAATCAATGCCAAGGGTTTGCTGCCGGCCAGCCACCCGCTGCAGATCGGCTCTACCCAGTCGCTCCCGGCCACGCGTGCCCTGGTGGCTGAGGCCGACGTAGTGCTGGCAATCGGTACCGAGCTTGCCGAAACCGACTATGACGTGACCTTCAAAGGTGGTTTCGAGATTCCGGGCAGCCTGCTGCGCATCGACATCGACCCGGACCAGACCGTGCGCAATTACTTGCCAGAGCTAGCGCTGGTGGCCGATGCCGAGCTGGCGGCCGAAGCACTGCTCGGCGCCTTGCAGGCCCAGCCGCAGCCCGTGCGTGAAAGCACTTGGGGTGTGACCCGGGTGGCCAACCTGCGCCAGGTGCTGGCAGAAGGTTGGGATCAGCCAACCCTGAGCCAGACGCGTTTGCTGAAGGCGATTCTCGAACGCCTGCCCAATGCGATTCTGGTGGGCGACTCTACTCAGCCGGTGTACACCGGCAACCTGACCGTGGACATGGACCAGCCACGGCGCTGGTTCAATGCCTCGACTGGCTACGGCACCCTGGGCTACGCCCTGCCAGCGGCCATGGGCGCCTGGCTGGGCAGCGCGCAGCAGGCCGGCGAGCGGGCGCCTGCGGTGTGCCTGATTGGCGATGGCGGTTTGCAGTTCACCCTGCCGGAACTGGCCAGTGCGGTGGAGGCACAGGTGCCGCTGGTCGTGCTGCTGTGGAATAACCAGGGGTACGAGGAGATCAAGAAGTACATGGTCAACCGCGCTATCGAGCCGGTCGGGGTGGATATTCATACCCCGGACTTCATCGGTGTGGCGCGGGCGTTGGGGGCTGCGGCAGAAAACGTTGCGGATGTGGCGCAACTGCAGGCGGCGCTGGGGCAGGCGGTAGAGCGCAAGGGGCCGACCTTGATCCAGGTGGACCAGAATCAGTGGCAGGACACGGTCATTGGTTGAACTTTGATCCTGGATTGCTGGTGCTGGCCCAATCGCCGGCAAGCCAGCTCCCACAGGTACAGCGCATGCCGCCAGGTTGATGCGATCCCTGTGGAAGCAGGCTTGCCGGCGATAGGGCCGGTACAGCCACCATGAGCTTCACCCAGCGGTAGCCCGCAACCTGGCCACATCGCGAATCGGCGGTGCGCCATACAGCCGGCTGTATTCGCGGCTGAACTGCGACGGGCTTTCATAGCCCACCCGGTAGGCGGCCACTGCCGCCTCAAGCCCGTCATTGAGCATCAGCCGCCGCGCCTCCTGCAGGCGCAGCTGTTTCTGATACTGCAACGGGCTCATGGAGGTCACCGCCTTGAACCTGTGGTGCAAGGTCGAGGTGCTCAGGTTCACTTCCCGGGCAAGATCCTCGATGCGCAGGGGCAACTGGTAGTTTTGGTTGAGCCAGCTGATGGCCTGGCAAACCCTGTGCGTCTGGCTATTGGCCAAGGCAATTTCATACAGCCGATGACCCTGCGGCCCACGCAGCAGGCGGTAGAGAATCTCACGACGGATCAGCGGCGCCAGCATACCGATGTCGCGCGGAGTCTCCAGCAGGCGGATCAGCCGCAGTAGGGCATCGAGCAACGCGGCATCGGTTTTTTCCACATACAGGCCTCGGCCCGAGGGGCGGTTGGGCACCAGCATCGGCCCGCTCTCGGCGATCAGCTGGCTGATCTCGGCAGGGTCCAGGTCCAGGCGCACGCCAAGGCAGGGGTTCTCGGGGCTGGCGTCGAGCTTCACGGCGCTCAGCGGCAGGGTCACCGATACCACCATGTAGTGCAGCGGGTCATAGGCGTACTGCTCGTCGCCGAGAAACAGGCTTTTGCTGCCTTGGGCCAGAATGCACAGCGCCGGTTGGGCAAAGGTTGGTACCGAGCGCACGTTTTCGGTATAGCGCACCAGGTACAGGTCATCGATGGCCGAAGCCGGGCCATGGGGATCGCCGGCGTGGCGACGGATCAGCTCGGCAAGCTCCTGGCGCTGCAGCTCCAGGGACGTCTCGGTGGAGGTGGCGGTGGTCATGTTGGCGTTCCTCTGATGACCCACGCAGCATATGTTTGCGCCGTGTCGGGAGCTAGTCGAAAGCTGCAGCTCGATTGCCTGATCCTGCCGCGCTGCAGGATCAGGCAATCGGCGTGCAGTAATGGCCTAACGCGCCTCGCGCTCGAGCCCCTAACCTTGGCACCCTGGTTTATCCGTCCGCTGGCTTCAAGGAGATTGTGCAATGACCCTACAACAACCGGTCACCCACCTTGCTTTCATCCGTGCCAGCAGCGGGCGCTCGGCGGAGCTGGGCGCGCGCCTGCGTGACCTGCTCGAGCCCTCGTTGCGTGCACCAGGTTGCCTGAGTTTTACCGTGCAGCGATCGCAGGCGGATGCGGACTTGTGGTTGCTCAGCGGAAGCTGGCAGGACCAGCAGGCGATGAGTGGATACTTCGCTTCGCCGACGCTGGAGGTGTTTGGTGAGCTGGTGCAGGCGCAGGTGGTCAGCAGCCTGGATCTGCATACCTTTGATTGATGTATTGCCTGTACTGGCCCTATCGCCGGCAAGCCAGCTCCCACAGGTTCGGCGCAGGTGCTGAATGGAGTAATATGCCGCAAATTGATCAACGAAGCGGACAGCAACATGGCACGTAGGGAATTCCCGCAATTCGAAGCGGTTTCGGCGATGGTGCCGGTGGACGGTGGCGGCTACAACGCGGCCATCGCGGTCAAGGCTTTGGCAGGCGGCGCACCGCGCTTCCACAAGGTGCTCGATGGGCAGGTGTTCAAGGGCGCCGTGGCCGCCGACGAAGCGGCCACCGCCGAGCTGCAACGCCTGCAGGGCGTCAGCGAAGAGGGTGAGCTGGTCTGGTGATCAGGCCGGCGGCCGGGCCATCTTGAACAGGTTGCCCAGCTCGAAATAGTCCGCCGGGCCACCGCCTCGCAGGATCGGTTCGGCGGCAGCGGTATCGTAGATGCCGTTGTTCAGCAGGTGCTCGGCAATGTGCACCGCCACCACTTCACCCAGGATCAGCCAGCTGGGCACCAGCGCCTGGTCGGCCCGCTTGAGCTGCACGATCTGGCTGACCTTGCACTCGAAGGCTACCGGCGTTTCGCCCACACGCGGCACCTTGACGATGCGCGATGGCGCTGCGCTGAGGCCGCTCAATTCGAACTCGTTCACTTCGGCAGCAACCGGCGCGCAGCTCTGGTTCATCTGCTCCGCCAGTGGACGGGTGGCCAGGTTCCAGACGAATTCGCCGGTCTGCTCGATGTTGTTCAGGCTGTCTTTGCGCCCGACACTGCAGAAACCGATGATCGGCGGGATGTAGTTGAAGGCGTTGAAGAAGCTGTAAGGCGCCAGATTCAGGCGGCCTTCGCGGTCCTGTGAGGAGATCCAGCCGATAGGGCGGGGGCCGACGATGGCGTTGAACGGGTCGTGGGGCAGGCCGTGGCCTTTGGCGGGTTCGTAGTAATACATCTGTGCTGGGCTTGTTGGCCCTACCTCCTGGTGGACAAGGCGCCTAGTGTGCCAAGCCTGTGCCCGGCTGAAAATGATCAAGCCCGGCAAAAGCCGGGCTGGGCGCTCGCATCAGGGATCAGCTGATGCGGTGGCCGCCGGTGCGGTCGAAACCGTCTTCGGCAAAACGTTGGCCGCCGGTGCGGTCGAAACCGTCTTCGGCAAAGCGTTGGCCGCCGGTGCGGTCGAAACCGTCTTCAGCGTAGCTGGCGGATTGGCTCTGGGCTGTGGCGAAGGTGTGGGCGTCGGTGCGGTCAAAGCCATCTTCAGCGAAGGCGCCAGGAGCGAAAACCGAAAGGGCCAAGGTCAGGATAAGTTTGTTTTTCATGGTCGTTGCTCCGGGGTGGATGAAGTTGTTTGTTTCCATGGGTTTAATGCTACTCCGATTAAATTGATTAAAAAGCGCAAAAATATGCACTTTAAGATCCAATAAATCGATATGTTGAGGTGCGGGTCCGGTGGATTGGACAGCGGCCTGACTCTGGAAGCGTCCGCAGTTGCGGGCAGCGTTCTGCCAGCCAATGCAGCTTGATGGTGTGGAATTAATGGGGCGTTAAGAAGGAAAAACCTGACGGCCGAGGCCGATGTACGTATTTTTCATCAATCACCAACCGATTTTTCAGGCGCTGCTCAGCACCATCGCCCCTTCGGCGCCACGTTCGGCGACTTCCTGACCAAGCCCCACGAATAGGGATGGCGACTGGCTCACTGTCCCGTTTGCATCATGAAAAAAGGGCGCCCCATGCGATGGAGCGCCCCTTCAGTCTTGCAACTCCAGCATCAGTCAGTAGTAATCCGCGAGTGCTGCTTGGTGTCCTTCATGGTCGCGTAAACCAGCAGCGAGCAGGCGATGCAGGCGGTGACGTACCAGTAGAAGCCGCTTTCCATGCCAACGCTCTTGAACCACAGGGCTATGTACTCGGCAGTGCCGCCGAAGATCGACACGGTCAGCGCGTAGGGCAGGCCCACGCCCAGTGCGCGAATTTCGGTAGGGAACAGCTCGGCTTTGACCACGGCGTTGATCGAGGTGTAACCGCTGACGATGATCAGCGCCGCCATGATCAGGAAGAACGCGCCCCACCAGGTCTGGATGGTGTGCAGCGTGCTCAGGATCGGCACGGTGAACAAGGTGCCGAGCACACCGAAGGCGATCAGGATAGGGCGTCGGCCGATCTTGTCGGACAGGCCGCCGATCACCGGCTGCAGGCACATGAACAGGAACAGCGTGGCGGCCGAGATGGTGGTCGAGTCGCTGATGCTCATGCCCACGGTGTTGACCAGGTACTTCTGCATGTAAGTGGTGTAGGTGTAGAAGGCCAGGGTGCCGCCCATGGTCAGGCCGACCACGGTCATCAGCTCCTTGGGGTGGCGCATCAGGGTGCGCATCAGGCTTTCCTTGGCCTTTTCCTTCTTGCTGAAGGAGGCGGTTTCTTCCATGCCGCGACGCAGGTACAGGGCAACCACGGCGCACAGGGCACCGATCACGAACGGCACGCGCCAGCCCCAGGCATACAGCTGCTCGGTGGTGAGGGTCTGTTGCAGGACGATCAGCACCGCCAGGGCGATGAGCTGGCCGGAGATCAGGGTCACGTACTGGAAGCTGGAGAAGAAGCCACGGCGTTCCTTGCTGGCCATTTCGCTCAGGTAGGTGGCCGAAGTGCCGTATTCGCCACCCACCGACAGCCCTTGCAGCAGGCGTGCGAAGACCAGCAGGATCGGGGCGGCCACGCCGATGGTTTCATAACCCGGGGTCAGGGCGATGACCAGCGAACCTGCGCACATCAGCAGCACCGAAGCCATCAGCGCGGCCTTGCGGCCTTTGCGGTCGGCGTACAGGCCCATCAGCCAGCCACCGATCGGGCGCATGAGGAAGCCGACGGCAAAGATCGCAGCGGTATTGAGCAGTTGTGCGGTGGAATCGCCGGCCGGGAAGAAGGCCTTGGCGAAGTACAGCGAGAATGCGGCGTAGACGTACCAGTCGTACCATTCCACCATGTTGCCGATGGACCCGCTGAAGATCGACTTCAGGCGGCTGGCGGTGGTTTTTTCTGCGGCAGGCGCGGTGGCCGCCCCGGCGGGCAGGGAGGTGGCGTTATCCATCAGGGATACCTTCTCGTTGTTTTTGTGGAGCGCGCCGTGGCGCAGCTTGCCAAGGCCATTGCAGAAGGTGTGCCAAATGGGTGCGTGGTGATTCATTCGGGGGCATTCAACCCCAAGTGAACCCCGTAATAAGCAGGCCGGCGCTGTCCCTGCAGGAGCGGCCTTGTGTGGCGTGGGCTGCAAAGCAGCCCCAAAATCTCGAAGCAATAAGCGGAATTCCGCTTGCTGTACGCACCCAATAAGCGGATTTCCGCTCATTACCGCCCGATAAAATCCTCGCGCACCAACCCATGCCGCTGCATCTTTTCGTTCAGCGTACGCCGTGGCAGCTGCAACGTTTCCATCACCGCCTTGATCTCGCCCCCATGCTGGCGCAACGCCGCACGCAGGCACTGCGCCTCGAACGCTTCGATCTGTTCGCCCAGCGACCGCCCGGCCGGGGCCACTTCGATGTTCGGCGCACCCAACCCCAGCGCATGCCGCTCTGCCGCATTGGCCAGCTCACGTACATTGCCCGGCCAGTCATGCGACAGTAGCTGTGCCAGCTGAGCGCCCGACAGCGGCGGCGCCACACGGCCAAGCTTTTCGCCAGCAGCCCGGGCAAAGTGCTGGAACAGCAGCGGGATGTCTTCACGCCGCTCGCGCAAGGGCGCCAGGCGCAGTTCAGCTACGTTCAGCCGGTAGGCGAGGTCCTCACGAAAACGCCCGGCCCGGGCCTCTTCAAGCAGGTCTGGCTTGGTTGCGGCAATGATGCGCAGGTCGACGCTGATGCTCTGGTTGGCCCCAAGGCGCTCCAGCTTCTGCTCCTGTATGACCCGCAACAGCTTGGCCTGCTGGGCCAGTGGCATGCTTTCGATCTCGTCGAGGAACACCGTGCCGCCGTTGGCATACTCCAGCTTGCCGATACGCTTGCCCTGGGCACCGGTGAAGGCGCCGCTTTCATGGCCAAAAAGCTCGGCCTCGAACAGTGACTCGGGGATTGCCGCGCAGTTGAGGGCGACAAAAGGCTTGCCGGCGCGAGGGCCAAAATCGTGCAGGCAGCGGGCTACCCGCTCCTTGCCACTGCCGGTTTCGCCACGGATCAGCACATTGACCGGCAGGCTGGCCAGGTCCAGCACTTGCCGGCGCAGGGCTTGCAGGCCTTGCGACATGCCCAGCAGCGTGTCCTCCAGGCGTGACTTGAGGTCCGCCTGTTCGTGCAACCGGCGGTTTTCCAGCACCAGCTGGCGCTTTTCCAGGGCACGGCGCAGGCTGCCGAGCAGGTGCTGCGGGGTAAAGGGCTTTTCCAGGAAGTCATAGGCCCCGCTGCGCATGGCCTCCACAGCCATGGGCACGTCGCCGTGGCCGGTCAGCAGGATTACCGGCAGGTCGGGGTCGTCCGCCTGCAGGCGCTCGAGCAATTGCAGGCCATCCATGCCGGGCATGCGCACATCGCTGATGATTACTCCGGGAAAGTGCGCGGGCAGGTGGGCCAGGCATTCATCGGCGCGCGCGAACAACTGCACGCTGAAGCCGGACAGACTTAGCCACTGTTCGACCGCGCTGCGGATACTGGCTTCATCATCGACAACGATCACTGAATTCAACATACAGGCTCCAGGTCTCGGGGCAGGGTCAGGCTGAAGCGAGCACCGCCGGGCAAGTTTTCGGCCAGCAGCTGGCCACCGGCCTCGTGGACGATCCCGTAGGAGATCGCCAGGCCAAGCCCCAGGCCTTCGCCCACCGGCTTGGTGGTGAAAAACGGGTCAAAGACCTTGGTCAGGTCGGCTTCGGCAATGCCGCCACCGGAGTCGAGCACACTCAGGCGCCACAGTTCGCCATCGCGCTCGATGCGCATCTCCAGGCGTTTGTAACGCTTGTCGGCCATGGCGTCGAGCGCGTTGCGCAGCAGGTTGATCAGCACCTGTTCCAGGCGGATGGCATCGCCGCGCACCCAGGCAGGGCGGGCCAGGTACAGGGCTACCTCAACTTGTTCGCTGCGAATGCGTGCCTCCAGCAAGTGCAAGGCCTGGTCGACCACGGTGGCCAGGTCCAGCCGCTCGCGCAGGCCCACTGGGCTATTGCGGGCGAAGGTCTTCAGATGGCTGGTGAGCGCGGCCATGCGCGTCAGCATCTGCTCCAGCGGTTCCAGCGCCTGACGTGCTTCGTCATGACGGCCATGGTCGAGCAGCAGCCGCAGGGTTTCGAGCTGCATGCGCTGGGTGGTCAGCGGCTGGTTGATTTCATGGGCCATGGCCGCCGACATCTGCCCGAGCGCCGCCAGCTTGGCCGATTGCACCAGGCCCTCCTGAGCGGTGCGCAGCTCGCGGGTGCGCTCCTCGACCTGGCGTTTGAGTTCTTCCCGGTTGCGTTGCCGCAGGCGCGCCAGGCGCAGGCGCTGGCTAACGAACAGCGCGGCAAACACCAGGCTCAGCCACACTGCGGCAGCCCCCAGGGCGGCATTGCGGCCACTGGCGGCGACCTGCGGTTTACGCAACAGGTGCAGGGTCCAGGCCTCGCCAGGCAGCGGCAGGCTTTCCCACAGGTATTCGGTGCTGCCTTGCGGGCCCTGCACACGGCTGAGGTGGCTGTTTTCGGCAAAACGGGTCAGCACCTGGTGTTGCAAGGGCACCAGGGGTTGCTTGTCGTATTGCCGGGTTTCAGCCAGCTCGGCGCGGTCGGCACTGCTGAGCGGTTTGAGCTCGCGGTAGCGCCAGCCATCCTGGTTGGCGATGAAGGTGATGCCGCGGGCGTCGCTGACCAGCAGGATATCGCTGCCTTGGCGCCACTCGCGCTCCAGTTCGGGGAACTCCAGCTTGACCACCATGGCACCGAGGAAGCGGCCCTGCTCATCATTCACCGCGCTGGCGAGGAAGTAGCCCGGCACGCCGCTGGTCACGCCCACGGCATAGAAGCGGCCACTGCCCTGGCTACGGGTTTGCTTGAAGTACGGGCGAAAGCCGTAGTTGGAGCCGACGTAGCTGCTGGGCAGTCGCCAATTGCTGGCGGCAATCGCCAGGCCAGTGCGGTCGAGCAGTTCGAGGGTGGAGGAATTGGCGGCGCCATTGATGCGCTCAAGCTTGCGGTTCAGGGCGTCCTGCACCGCTTCGCTGACCGGGCCGCGCAGGGCGGCGATCAGTTCCGGGTCCAGCGCCAGTACGGCGGGCAGGGCGCGGTAGCGGTCGATCAGGGTGTGCAGGGCGTTGGCATACAGCCCCAGTTGCTGGCTGGCACGCCGGGCGTCGTCTTCCATGGCCTGGCGCTTGGCCTGGTGCATGGCCCAGCCGGCGCTCAGGGCGGTACCCAGCGCGATCAGCAGGGTGATCAGCCCCAGACGCAGGGCGCGAAAGGAAAAGGGCATGGGGCGGATCCGGATGATTGGAATATCGGGACCGGCCCCTTCGCGGGCAAGCCCGCGAAAGGGCCAGTACAAGCGGCCGATCAGTTACAGCAATTCAAAACTCTGCTGCTGCACCGCCTGCGAATCCAGGCCCACCTGGACGTTGAACTCGCCAGGCTCGGCAACCCGTTGCAGTTGGCCATTGTAGAACTTCAGGTCTTCTTCGCTGATGCTGAAGGTCAAAGTCCGTGACTCACCCGGCTTGAGCATCAGCTTCTGGAAGTTCTTGAGCTCCTTCACCGGGCGGCTCATGGAGGCCGACACATCCTGCAGGTACAGCTGCACCACGGTCTCGCCGTCCCGCTTGCCGGTGTTCTTCACCGTCACCTTGGCCTGCAGCGTGTCGCCGCGCTTCAGGTCCTTGCTCGAGAGGGCCAGGCCCGACAGCTCGAAGCTGCTGTAGCTCAGGCCATAACCGAACGGGTACAGCGGGCCGTTGGGCTCCTCGAAGTACTGCGAGGTGTAGTTGCCCGGCTTGCCTGGGGTGAACGGCCGACCGATACGGGTGTGGTTGTAGTACATCGGGATCTGCCCGACCGAACGCGGGAAGGTAATGGCCAGCTTGCCGGACGGGTTGTAGTCACCGAACAGCACGTCGGCGATGGCGTTGCCGCCCTCGGTGCCGGCGAACCAGGTTTCGAGGATGGCGTCAGCCTGCTCGCGCTCCCAGCCGATCGACAGCGGCCGGCCGTTCATCAACACCAGCACCAGCGGTTTGCCGGTGGCCTTCAGGGCCTTGATGAGTTCACGCTGGCTGGCCGGGATCTCCAGGGTGGTGCGGCTGGACGATTCGTGGGACATGCCGCGGGATTCGCCGACCACTGCCACCACCACGTCGGACTGCTCCGCCGCCTTGACCGCCTCGTCGATCAGCACCGCAGGCGGGCGCGGGTCGTCGACGATTTCCGGGGCATCGAAGTTGAGGAAGTTCAGGTAGTCGAACATCGCCTTGTCGCCGGTGACGTTGGAACCCTTGGCATAGACCAGCTTGGCCTTGCCTTCGACGGCACGGCGCAAGCCTTCGCGCACGGTCACCGAATGCACCGGTTTGCCGTCGGCGGCCCAGCTGCCCATCATGTCGATCGGGGCATCGGCCAATGGGCCGACCAGGGCGATGGTGCCGGCCTTTTTCAACGGCAAGGTCTGCTTGTGGTTTTCCAGCAGTACCAGGCTGCGGCGTGCCACGTCACGCGCGGCATCGCGGTGCAGGCGGTCGTTGCCGTAGTAGTCTTTCAGGTCGTCTTCGGCCTTGGCGATGCGCACGTACGGGTCCTTGAACAGACCCATGTCGTACTTGGCGCCGAGTACCTCGCGCACGGCCTGGTCCAGTTCACCCTGGGTCACTTCGCCGGACTTCAGCAAGCCGGGCAGCTCTTCACCGTACAGGGTGTCGTTCATGCTCATGTCGATGCCGGCCCTGATCGCCAGCTTGGCAGCTTCACGGCCGTCACGGGCAACGCCGTGGCGGATCAGCTCCTGGATGGCGCCATGGTCGCTGATGGTCACGCCCTTGAAGCCCCACTCCTTGCGCAGCAGGTCGTTCATCAGCCAGGTGTTGGAGGTGGCCGGCACGCCGTTGATCGAGTTCAGCGCCACCATCACCCCGCCAGCACCGGCGTCGAGCGCGGCGCGGTAGGGTGGCA
>NZ_JABMCW010000169.1:0-11804 GCF_013179705.1 Pseudomonas sp. CM25
AAGGGCACCGACCCGGATAATGAAGAGCACCATCTGGAACGCCACGCCGACGACAACGAGCCGTTTTCAGCCTTGGCCTTCAAGATCGCCACGGACCCGTTCGTCGGCACCCTGACCTTTGCCCGCGTCTATTCCGGTGTACTGAGCTCCGGCAACGCGGTGCTCAATTCGGTGAAGGGCAAGAAGGAACGCATCGGCCGCATGGTGCAGATGCACGCCAACCAGCGCGCGGAAATCAAGGACGTGTGTGCCGGTGACATCGCCGCGCTGATCGGCATGAAGGACGTGACCACCGGCGACACCCTGTGCGCCATCGACAACCCGATCATCCTTGAGCGCATGGATTTCCCCGACCCGGTGATATCCGTGGCGGTGGAACCGAAAACCAAGGCCGACCAGGAAAAAATGGGCATCGCCCTGGGCAAGCTGGCCCAGGAAGATCCTTCGTTCCGGGTGCGCACCGACGAGGAGACCGGGCAGACCATCATCTCCGGCATGGGCGAGTTGCACCTGGACATCATCGTCGACCGCATGCGCCGCGAGTTCAATGTCGAGGCCAACATCGGCAAGCCGCAGGTGGCCTACCGCGAAAAAATCCGCAACACCTGCGAGATCGAGGGACGCTTCGTGCGCCAGTCTGGTGGGCGCGGGCAATATGGCCACTGCTGGATCCGCTTCGCCCCCGGTGATGAGGGCAAGGAAGGCTTGGAATTCGTCAACGAGATTGTCGGCGGCGTGGTACCGCGTGAGTACATCCCGGCGATCCAGAAAGGCATCGAGGAGCAGATGAAGAACGGCGTGCTCGCTGGCTACCCTTTGATCAACCTCAAGGCTGCGGTGTTCGACGGCTCATACCACGACGTCGATTCCAACGAAATGGCTTACAAGATCGCCGCCTCGATGGCCACCAAGCAGCTGTCGCAAAAAGGGGGGGCGGTGTTGCTGGAGCCGGTGATGAAGGTCGAGGTGGTTACCCCCGAAGAGTATCAGGGTGACATCATGGGCGATCTCAGCCGGCGCCGCGGCATGATCCAGGACGGCGACGAGACGCCAGCCGGCAAGGTGATTCGCGCCGAGGTGCCGTTGGGGGAAATGTTCGGCTACGCCACTTCGATGCGCTCGATGACCCAAGGGCGGGCCAGCTACACCATGGAGTTCACCCGCTACGCCGAGGCCCCGGCAAGCATTGCCGATGGCATCGTCAAGAAGAACCGCGGCGAGTGATTTTCGCCTGTACTGGCCTCTTCGCGGCTAAAGCCGCTCCCACACTCTGGGGGAGCGGCTTTAGCCGCGGAGAGGCCGGTACAGGCAAAGACAATTCTCAATGCTGCTCGCCAGCCCGCTTCAACAGTTTCTTGCACCGCTCCGACAAATGCACCACGCGCAAATGCTTGCCGGCCTTGGCGTACCGCTCGCGCAAGGTGGTCAACGCGGCCACTGCCGAGTAATCGACAAAGCTCAGGTGCTGGCAATCCAGCGTGACCTTGGCCGGGTCGTTGGCCGGGTCGAACTGGTTCAGGAACGGCGCGGTCGAGGCAAAGAACAACGTCCCATGCACCTGGTAACGCTTGCCCCCCTCCCCGTCGTCATGGCTGTCGGCGTAAAGCTCGCGGGCATGCTGCCAGGCAAAGTTCACCGCCGCGATGATGATGCCGAACATCACCGCCATGGCCAGGTCGGTGAGCACCGTGACCACTGTCACCGCAATGATCGCCAGCACATCGCTCACCGGCACCTTGTGCAGCACCCGCAACGACGCCCAGGCGAAGGTCTGCTGGGCCACCACGAACATGACCCCGACCAGCGCCGCCAGCGGAATACGCTCGATCAAAGGCGACAGGAACAACACGAACAGCAGAATCATCACCCCGGCCACCACCCCTGACAGCCGGCCACGGCCATTGGAGCTGAGGTTGATCACGGTCTGGCCGATCATCGCGCAACCGCCCATGCCACCGCACAACCCCGAAACCATGTTCGCTGCACCCAGGGCCACGCATTCGCGGTCCGGGTAGCCACGGCTTTCGGTAATTTCATCGGTCAGGTTAAGCGTTAGCAGGGTTTCCAGCAGGCCGACCATGGCCATCAGCACCGCGTAGGGAGCGATGATTTTCAGGGTTTCCAGGTCCCATGGCACATCCGGCAGCGCCAGCACTGGCAGGCCGCCAGCGATGTGCGCCATGTCGCCCAGGGTGCGGGTAGGCAGGTCGAGCAGGTACACCAGCAGGCCAACGCCGAGGATCGCTACCAGCGCGGGGGGTACCGCGCGGGTCAGTTTCGGCAGCACATAGACCACCAGCATGGTCAGCGCCACCAGGCCGATCATGAGGTACAGCGGCGCGCCGCCGAGCCAATGCTCACCCTGCTTGAAATGCTCAAGCTGGGCCAGGGCGATGACGATGGCCAGGCCGTTGACGAAGCCGAGCATGACCGGGTACGGCACCAGGCGCACCAGCTTGCCCAGGCGCAGCAGGCCGAACAGGATCATCACCACCCCACCCAGCAGCACCGTGGCCAGCAGGTACTGCGCACCGTGCTGCACCACCAGGGCGACGATCACCACCGCCATCGAGCCGGCAGCGCCGGAGATCATCCCCGGCCGGCCACCGAACAGCGCTGTCAGGGTGCAGATGATAAACGCCCCGTAAAGCCCCATCAGCGGGTTGAGGTGGGCCACCAAGGCAAAGGCGATGCACTCGGGCACCAGGGCGAACGAGGTGGTCAGGCCGGCGAGCAGGTCGGCGCGTAGTCGGGCGGGTTTCATGGGCATCCTGGAAAGCAGTCCGGGCGGACGTTACAAAAACAAGGGGCGCGATGTTACGTAATTTGTCTGACAGCGACCAGCGCAAGGGTAGCTAGCGCCCGGTACGGGTCAACCACTCGGCCATGGCTGCATCCTCCAGCGCATACTCACCACGGTTGGCCTTCCACACCAGTTCCTTGTCGCGCAGGGCATCCAAAGCCTTCTGTACATTGGGCGTGCTGGCATTGGCTTCGGCCTGGGCCCGTTCCAGCTTGCGGCTGACGTCGATCAAGGTCTGCTCGGTGAACGGCGAAAACGGCTGACGGCCCCGCGTGCGCTCGGCCATCACCTCCAGCACCGCCCGCTGCAACGGCGAAAGTTCGTTCCAGGCGCTTTCATAGTCGCTCCACACCCCAGCCTGATGGTTGAGCGCGCCGTTGCGCAGCAGTTCACCCAGGTTGCCGGCCTCGCCCAGGCCGACACTGACCTCGGCCAACAGCTTGTTGAGCATTTCCGGGCGCCGACCGACCAGTTCGAAGGCGTATGCCAGGTCTTCGGCCTTGAACTGGTTGCTGTCGGCCAGGCGACCATTCCAGAGCTCGGTGATGAACTCGACATAATCACGCCCAAGCAACGGAAAGGGGGTGATGCTGGCACCAAAAAACGGCTGCTTGCTCTTGAGCACCAGGTTGGCCAGCTTGTCACGGCTCGAGCCCGTGAACACCAGCCGCAGCCCGTCCGGGCGGTCGCCACGGTTGAGATGGTCCCGCGCAGCCTTGAGGGCGAACATCGCATTCAGGCCGTCTTCGCTATTGAGGGCGTGCTGGGCCTCGTCGATGATCAGCACCACCAGTTGCCCCGACACCTGATGCAAAACAGCCAGCGCCTGGGCCAGCGTGGTGCCCGCCGGCAGTTGTGGCCGAGTGAAATCCCAGCTGAGCGTGCGCAGCAGGTTTATCTTGTCGATACCGGCCTTCTTCGCCGTTCTGGCCAGCGCGCTTTCGAACCCGCTCAAAGCGACACCGATAGCGCCACTGATGAGCTCCGCCGGGGCAGCGTCACGGTCTGACCAGAGGTCGACGTACACCGGCAGCCAGCCGCGATTCACGCATTCCGGGATGAAGTCGTTGTTGAGGAAGGTACTTTTACCGGTACGTCGAGGCGCGGCCAGAAACATGCCCGAGCTGTAATCCACCAGCGACTCGCCGGCCAAATCCTGGGCCAGCGCCTTGGCCAGCTGATCTCGACGCAGGAGCGAGCGGGTCGGAGACATGTGACTATCCTCAATTATCTACCAAACTATAATTTATAGCCTACAAGATAAAACAAGATAAAACACCCATCTGGGCTTCGCTGCCGACGGGGCAAACCTCCGCCCAGATGCCGATGCGTGATCCAGATCCGGCACAAAGCCTGCAAATTTGCCATCATGTTGACTCTACCTGCGGAGATCATGGACATGCCGCTACGCCCCCTTCTCGCGTCCCTGCTGCTGACCGTCAGCCTGAGCGCACAGGCCGCCACCGAAGTCGTACCCTTGCAGCACCGCAGCAGCGCCGAACTGCTGCCCGCCGCGCAGGCGTTCATCGGCAAGGACGGTACCGTCAGCGCCTTCGAGAACAAGCTGATCGTCAACGCCAGCCCCGAACGCATCGACGACCTGCGGACCTTGCTGCAACAACTGGACACCGCCGCCAAACGCCTGCTGATCAGCGTCGACAACAGTGACAGTAACTTCCAGGACAACCGCGGCAATGCACGCGTCATCCATTACGGCACCAGCAACCGTGAAGGCGGCCTGCAGCAGATTCAAGCCAGCGAAGGCCAGCCAGCCTTGATCCAGGTTGGCCAGAGCATCCCCATCACCAGCACCAGCACCGACGGTTACGGGCGCATCCAGAGCAACACCGAATACCGCAATGTGACCCAAGGCTTCTACGTCATCCCAAGCCTCAGCGGCGACACGGTGCGTCTGCAAATAAGCAGCAATAATGACCGCATCAGCCACGAACGTGCAGATGTAGTGAAAGTGCAAAGTACCGACACGACCGTCACCGGCAAGCTTGGCGAATGGATCACCCTGGCAGGCTACAACCAGCAGAGCCAAGCCGAGCGCAGCACGTCAAGCCGCAGTTACAGCACCCAGCGCGGTGAAAACATGACTTTGCGTGTCAAAGTCGACCTTCTAGACTGAAACCAGGCAATTCAAGGCCTCGACCAAAGGCCTTGAAACTGACTGCCAAGTCGCATTAGACCAAAGATGTAGTAAGCAATAAAAAGCACTACAAAACATTTGACAGTGTCTTTTTCCCAAGGGCATGATGGCCTCGCTCCCGCTAATCAGGGGCCCTGGCAAGGGCCTTCGAGGCGTACTCCTCCCACCCCTGGAGGCGTCTCGTGTCTATACGGCCCACAAGGCGGTTCGACGGGATTGCGACTGCAACGAAGAAGTTGTCCCGAGGGACGGAAGCGCATCACCGCAGTACTGGCAATCGCGAAGCACCGCAGCAAGGCAACCACGAGCCGACCTGCCGGAGCACACCGTCGCCTGGCCTGCCCACCCTTCCCCTTCGAGCCTTCGCGTTCGCCGCCGCACTCCTGCGAACAGGACAGCCGCCTGGCTCCTGATCTGCTCCGAGCATCAGCACAATTAACCCAAGATCGATGCGACGAGGTTTATTTCCATGGCACTGACACGCGAACAGCAAATTGCAGCCCTCGAGAAAGACTGGGCCGAAAACCCGCGCTGGAAAGGCGTGACCCGTACCTACACCGCCGCTGATGTCGTTCGCCTGCGTGGCTCCCTGCAGCCAGAGCACACCCTGGCCCGCCAGGGCGCAGAAAAACTGTGGAAGCTGGTCACCCAGGGTGCCCACCCGTCCTTCCGCCCAGAAAAAGATTTCGTCAACTGCATGGGCGCCCTCACCGGCGGTCAGGCAGTGCAGCAGGTCAAGGCCGGCATCCAGGCCATCTACCTGTCCGGCTGGCAGGTTGCCGCCGACAACAACTCGGCCGAGTCGATGTACCCTGACCAGTCGTTGTACCCGGTCGACTCGGTACCGACCGTGGTCAAGCGCATCAACAACTCGTTCCGCCGCGCCGACCAGATCCAGTGGAAAGCAGGCAAGAACCCGGGCGACGACGGCTACATCGACTACTTCGCGCCAATCGTGGCCGACGCCGAAGCCGGTTTCGGCGGTGTGCTCAACGCCTACGAACTGATGAAGAACATGATCGAAGCGGGCGCCGCCGGCGTGCACTTCGAAGACCAGTTGGCCTCGGTGAAAAAATGCGGCCACATGGGTGGCAAGGTACTGGTACCGACCCAGGAAGCCGTGCAGAAGCTGGTGGCCGCGCGCCTGGCCGCTGACGTGTCGGGCGTACCGACCATCATCCTGGCCCGCACCGACGCCAACGCCGCCGACCTGCTGACCAGCGACTGCGACCCGTACGACCAGCCGTTCGTGATCGGCGAGCGCACCCGTGAAGGTTTCTACAAGGTACGCGCCGGCCTCGACCAGGCCATTTCCCGCGGCCTGGCCTACGCGCCGTATGCCGACCTGATCTGGTGCGAAACCGCCAAGCCGGACCTGGACGAAGCCCGCCGCTTCGCCGAAGCGATCAAGAAGGAATACCCGGACCAGATCCTGTCGTACAACTGCTCGCCGTCCTTCAACTGGAAGAAGAACCTGGACGACGCCACCATCGCCAAGTTCCAGCGCGAGCTGTCGGCGATGGGCTACAAGCACCAGTTCATCACCCTGGCCGGCATCCACAACATGTGGCACGGCATGTTCAACCTGGCGCACGACTACGCCCGCAACGACATGACCGCCTACGTGAAGCTGCAGGAGCAGGAATTCGCTGACGCCAGCAAGGGTTACACCTTCGTGGCCCACCAGCAGGAAGTGGGCACTGGCTACTTCGATGACATGACCACCGTGATTCAGGGTGGGGCATCGTCGGTGACTGCGCTGACTGGCTCGACCGAGGAAGAGCAGTTCCACTGATAGTGGGTGGCGGTTGAGTAAAGGCCCGGGGCTTGTAAAAGCGCCGGGCCTTTATTTTTAACGGTACCGGCCTTTCACGGGTGAACCCGCTTGACGCGCTCTCTGTGGGAGCCGCGCTTGCCGGCGATAGGCTGCGAAGCAGCCTCAATACAAGCGACACCATTCTGACGGATTGTGAGCGACTTGAAACGTTGGGGCCGCTGTGCGGCCCATCGCCGGCAAGCGCGGCTCCCACACCGAATGCGCAGGGCTAGCGCGCAGAGTTCCCGTCGCGAGAGCTCAGCCCGGAAGGGCTGGATGATCTCCCAAACGTACTGCGCGCATTTCGAAGGCTGCAGTGAGCCTGTGGGAGCCGCGCTTGCCGGCGACGGCTGCGAAGCAGCCCCAATACAAGCGACACCATTCTGACGGATTGTGAGCGACTTGAAACGTTGGGGCCGCTGTGCGGCCCATCGCCGGCAAGCGCGGCTCCCACACCGAATGCGGAGGGCTTGCGCGCAGAATTCCCGGCGCGAGAACCCGGAAGGGCTGGCTGATCTCCCAAACGTACTGCGCGCATTTCGAAGGCCGCGGTGATCCTGTGGGAGCCGCGCTTGCCGGCGATGGGCTGCGAAGCAGCCTCAATACAAGCGACACCATTCTGACGGATTGTGAGCGACTTGAAACGTTGGGGCCACTGTGCGGCCCATCGCCGGCAAGCGCGGCTCCCACACCGAATGCGGAGGGCTTGCGCGCAGAATTCCCGGCGCGAGAACCCGGAAGGGCTGGATGATCTCCCAAACGTACTGCGCGCATTTCGAAGGCTGCAGTGAGCCTGTGGGAGCCGCGCTTGCCGGCGACGGCTGCGAAGCAGCCCCAATACAAGCGACACCATTCTGACGGATTGTGAGCGACTTGAAACGTTGGGGCCGCTGTGCGGCCCATCGCCGGCAAGCGCGGCTCCCACACCGAATGCGCAGGGCTTACCCCGCCAAAGGGCCGAAACAGGCCAAAGCAAAACCCAGGATCAGGTCTATGCTTGGGGCAGCACAGTAGCAAGGACCGCCCATGCCTCGTCCAAGCCACCTGATGATTCTCGCCCTGGCCGCCGCAGCCCTCTATATATATGCACTGGCCAGCGACAACACCCTGCTCGCCTTGCTGGCCAAACCCATCCCGGTGCTGGCCATGATCGCCTGGCTGCGCAGCGCACCCGCCTCACCCTATCGCACATGGATCTCGATTGGCCTGGCCTGCTCGGTACTCGGCGATATCCTGCTGGCCATCCCCGCCGACCTGTTCGTGTTCGGCCTGGTCGCATTCCTCTTTGCCCACCTGGCCTACCTGCGCGCCTATTGCGGCCAGACCTTGCGTCCCGCCCTAGCCCCACTCCTGCTCAGCACCCTCATCGGCATCACCCTGTTCAGCGTGCTCGCCAGCCACGGCCTCGGCCCACTATTGATCCCGGTTGCCCTGTACGCGCTGGCCATCAGCGCCATGCTGTGGCGAGCCCTGGCCTGCGGCGGCATGGCTGCACTGGGTGCCGGCCTGTTCGTATTCTCCGACAGCCTGATAGGCATCGACCGCTTTGTCAGCCCGTTTGCCGCCGCACCGTACCTGATCATCCTCGCCTACTGGCTCGGCCAGTGGGCGATCGCTTCATCAGTCGGTCATCGCTCAATCGATAAAGTATTGACCCAGAGCGGTGCAAGCGGCGCCGGAAGCTGCTAGAACACGAGACGTTCGCATCTGCAAGTAGGAGGAATCGCCAGCTGAACTTTACAAGGCACAGAACAGCCCAATTAAAAGGCATCACTTCAAATGGTATTAATTATCATTACGAAAATTGTAATTCGTTACCAGGCGCAAGAAACATAATTAACAAAACCGCACGCAATGCCCGAATTCCAAGGCTTTCAGCCGGTTACATCAGGTTTTTGTTCTTAATCCTACGAATAAAAGTGCTACAGAAATTTTACTTGCACGGGGTTTACCCATAAAATCAGCGCGATTGATTCAGCTGCGACATTTGGTCACTGCACGTGCGACACCAAGTCGCCGCTCTACACTTATTTCAGACTGCAGAGCTGGGTCTCTGTATAAGGATTTCTAGCATGTCCGATTCGGCAGGACTCATCGCCCACAACTGGGGCTTTGCCATCTTCCTCCTGGGTGTCGTCGGCCTGTGCGCCTTCATGCTCGGCCTGTCCAGCCTGCTCGGTAGCAAGGCCTGGGGCCGCGCCAAGAACGAACCCTTCGAATCCGGCATGCTGCCCGTCGGCAGCGCCCGCCTGCGCCTGTCCGCCAAATTCTATCTGGTCGCGATGCTGTTCGTGATCTTCGATATCGAAGCCCTCTTTCTCTTTGCATGGTCTGTGTCCGTCCGCGAAAGCGGCTGGACCGGGTTCGTCGAAGCGCTCGTTTTCATAGCAATTCTGTTGGCAGGTCTTGTCTACCTTTGGCGCGTCGGGGCACTTGATTGGGCTCCCGAAGGTCGCCGCAAGCGGCAAGCGAAGCTGAAACAATGAGGCTTTGGCAATGCAATACAATCTCACCAGAATCGACCCGGATGCGCCCAACGAGCAGTACCCGGTAGGTGATCGGGAAACCGTCACCGACCAGCTGCTGGAAGACCAGGTCCACAAGAACATCTACATGGGGAAACTCGAAGATGTGCTGCGTGGCGCGGTCAACTGGGGTCGCAAGAACTCCCTCTGGCCGTACAACTTCGGCCTGTCCTGCTGCTACGTGGAAATGACCACGGCCTTCACGGCGCCCCACGACATCGCCCGCTTCGGCGCCGAAGTCATCCGGGCCTCGCCGCGTCAGGCCGACTTCATGGTCATCGCCGGTACCTGCTTCATCAAGATGGCGCCGATCATCCAGCGCCTGTACGAGCAGATGCTCGAGCCGAAATGGGTCATCTCCATGGGCTCGTGCGCCAACTCCGGTGGCATGTACGACATCTACTCGGTCGTTCAGGGGGTCGACAAGTTCCTCCCCGTGGACGTCTATGTGCCCGGCTGCCCGCCGCGCCCTGAGGCTTTCCTGCAAGGCTTGATGCTGCTGCAGGAGTCGATCGGCCAAGAACGACGCCCGCTTTCCTGGGTTGTTGGTGATCAAGGTATTTACCGTGCCGAGATGCCAGCCCAGAAAGACCTGCGTCGTGAGCAGCGCATTGCCGTAACCAACCTGCGCAGCCCCGACGAAGTCTGATCCAGCGACCTGCCGCCCGCTCCCCTGGAGCCGGCGGCCTGGCTTCATTCTTAACGTTGACCCAAAGCGACCGAGACCATGACAGCGGACAACGCTATTTATATTCCGCCCTACAAGGCTGACGACCAGGATGTGGTCGTCGAACTGCACAACCGTTTTGGCGCCGAAGCATTCGTCGCCCAGGAAACCCGCACCGGCATGCCCGTGCTGTGGGTCAAGCGCGCCCAGCTCAAAGAGGTGCTCAGCTTCCTGCGCGGTGTCGCCAAGCCCTACAGCATGCTGTACGACCTGCACGGCGTCGACGAGCGCCTGCGCACCCAGCGCCGTGGCCTGCCCGCCGCCGACTTCAGCGTGTTCTACCACTTGCTGTCGGTCGAGCGTAACAGCGACGTGATGATCAAGGTGTCGCTCAGCGAAGGCGACCTGAACCTGCCGACGGTTACCGGTATCTGGCCAAACGCCAACTGGTACGAGCGCGAAGTCTGGGACATGTTCGGCATCGACTTTGCCGGCCACCCGCACCTCAGCCGCATCATGATGCCGCCTACCTGGGAAGGTCACCCGCTGCGCAAGGACTACCCGGCCCGTGCGACCGAGTTCGACCCCTACAGCCTGACCCTGGCCAAGCAGCAGCTTGAAGAGGAATCGGCGCGTTTCAACCCGGAAGCCTGGGGCATGAAGCGTCAGGGCGCCAACGAGGACTACATGTTCCTCAACCTCGGCCCCAACCACCCTTCAGCGCACGGTGCGTTCCGTATCGTCCTGCAGCTGGACGGTGAAGAAATCGTCGACTGCGTACCGGACATCGGCTACCACCACCGTGGTGCCGAGAAAATGGCCGAGCGCCAGTCCTGGCACAGCTTCATCCCCTACACCGACCGCATCGACTACCTCGGCGGGGTGATGAACAACCTGCCGTACGTGCTTGCGGTCGAGAAGCTGGCGGGCATCAAGGTGCCGCAGAAGGTCGACGTGATTCGCATCATGCTCGCCGAGTTCTTCCGCATCACCAGCCACCTGCTGTTCCTGGGTACCTATATCCAGGACGTCGGCGCCATGACCCCGGTGTTCTTCACCTTCACCGACCGCCAGCGCGCCTACACCGTGATCGAAGCGATCACCGGTTTCCGCCTGCACCCGGCCTGGTACCGCATCGGTGGCGTCGCCCACGACCTGCCGCGCGGCTGGGAAAAACTGGTCAAGGACTTCGTCGACTGGCTGCCCAAGCGCCTCGACGAGTACACCAAGGCTGCCCTGCAGAACAGCATCCTCAAGGGCCGTACCGTCGGCGTCGCCGCGTACACCACCAAGGAAGCGCTGGAATGGGGCACCACCGGTGCCGGCCTGCGTTCCACCGGTTGCGACTTCGACCTGCGTAAAGCGCGCCCCTACTCCGGCTACGAAAACTTCGAGTTCGAAGTACCGCTGGCCCACAACGGCGATGCCTACGATCGCTGCATGGTCCGTGTCGAGGAGATGCGCCAGAGTATCCGCATCATCGACCAGTGCCTGCGCAACATGCCGGAAGGCCCGTACAAGGCGGACCACCCGCTGACCACGCCGCCACCGAAAGAGCGCACCCTGCAGCACATCGAGACCCTGATCACGCACTTCCTGCAAGTCTCGTGGGGCCCGGTCATGCCGGCCAACGAGTCGTTCCAGATGATCGAGGCGACCAAGGGCATCAACAGTTACTACCTGACGAGCGATGGCGGCACCATGAGCTACCGCACCCGGATCCGCACCCCGAGCTACCCGCACCTGCAGCAGATCCCTTCGGTGATCAAAGGCAGCATGGTCGCCGACCTCATTGCGTACCTGGGCAGTATCGACTTCGTTATGGCTGACGTGGACCG
>NZ_JABMCW010000017.1:0-35901 GCF_013179705.1 Pseudomonas sp. CM25
CATCGGTGTAGGCCACTGGTGGGCACTTGCCCCATACCGGTGCTGGCCAGGCGGCGTCGTCACGCTGGCGAACAATCACATGCATGTGCAACTGACTGACAACATTGCCCAGCGTGGCCACGTTCATCTTGTCGGCTGCGTAACTGGCCTTCAACGCTTCGGCCAGCAGGGTGGTTTCCTGCCACAACTGCTGTTGTTGCGCCGCATCGAGCTCGAACAGTTCACTGATGTCGGCACGTTTGGGCACCAGGATGAACCATGGGTAGTTGGCATCCTTGCTCAGCAGCAGCTGGCACAAGGCAAACTCTCCCAGCACCAGCGAATCCTGCTGCAAACGCGAATCGAGGACGAACACGGCATATCTCCTTAAGCAAAGCCAACCCGCTTCAAGCGGAAAACAGGCTGGCAAGGATACCCTGCACGTTCGCGGTAACACAGCGCTACTTTTCGCACCAAAATGAGGCCCCCCGGCCCCCCTTCACCACACTTGCCACCCCACAAACCACTCTGGATTAACTAGTTGCGGTAACACATTGACTTTCATGACAGCTTTTTAAATTTTAATGATTCTCGACTCCGGCACACCATCAGACAGCCATCGCCCCGTGTTTACGGGACTTTCCGACCCCGGTATTGGGTTTTGTGAAAATTTCATGAAGTGTTGCGAATTTTGAGCACACTTGTTGCATTCCCTTCACGCCAAGTCGGCACGGCATCTGCAAGGGCAGGTGTACGCGACAAATAACAACAGCGGCATTGGTCACCAGGGAGTTTCCTCAGACAGATCCTGTAGTTACAGGTTTGTTACGGTCACGGAAACAGCGCTGGGGTTGTACGACCCCTCAACCGGGGCGTGGTTTGCGACATGGAACTACCTAAAAGCGACATGGCAAAAAAGTTCCGTAAAGAGTGCTTATAGCCATATCGCCAACAACAGTCAGCGTGCTATACATTTTCGCCGACATAACAAGAAAGAGCTGCACCATATAACTAAAACACATGGACGCAGCGGTACTCTTCCTAAAAAACCAAAGGAGCAAATCACGATGCGCGTGATGAAGTGGAGCATGATCGCCCTGGCCGTTGCGGCAGGGACCTCGCAGTTGGCTTTGGCCTCTTCCCAGGACGAGTCCAAGGGTTTCATCGAAGACAGCAAGCTGAACGTCAAGACCCGCATGCTGTACTTCAGCCGTGACTTCCGCAACAACGCGCCCGGCACCCAGAGCCGCGTTGAAGAAACCGGCCTTGGCTTCCTCGGCACCTTCGAGTCGGGCTTCACCCAGGGCACCGTAGGCTTTGGTATCGATGCCATCGGCATGCTCGGCCTCAAACTGGACAGCGGCCGCGGCCGCGCCGGCACCGGCCTGTTCCCGACCGGCTCCGACGGCCGCTCGCAAGATGATTACTCCGAAGGCGGTGGTGCGGTAAAACTGCGCGTTTCCGACACCGTGTTCAAATTCGGCGACCAGTTCACCGCGCTGCCAGTATTTGCCACCGACGACAGCCGCCTGCTGCCGGAAGTTGCCGAAGGTGGCCTGATCACCAGCAACGAAATCAAAGGCCTGACCCTGCATGCCGGTCACTTCACCGCGCTGAACGCACAGGCCCAGACCTACCACGACAGCTTGAACCTGACCGAGGCCAACGTCTTCGGTGGCACCTACGCCATTACCGATAGCCTCAGCAGCAGCGTGTACTACTCGCGCGTGGAAGACCACTTCCGCAAGTGGTACGGCAATATCAACTGGGCGCTGCCGATCAGCGACAAGCAAGGCCTGGTGTTCGACTTCAACATCTATGACACCAAGTCCATCGGTGACAACCGTACCGGCGCGTTCGTCAGCAAGTCCGACGGCAGCAACGACCTGGACAACATCGCAGCCAGCCTCTCGGCCGCCTACAACATTGGCGCCCACACCTTCACCCTGGCCTACCAGAAGGTCAGCGGCGACGGCGATTACGCCTACGGCGTCGACGGTGGCGGCACGGTATTCCTGGCCAACTCGGTTGCCCGTTCCGACTTCAACGCCGAAGACGAGAAATCCTGGCAAGCGCGCTACGACCTGAACTTCGCCGAGTTCGGCGTACCAGGCCTGACCTTCATGACCCGCTACGTTCGCGGTACCGGTGCAACCACCCGCACCACCGACAGCGGCAAGGAATGGGAACGCGACATCGACGTCAAGTACGTGCTGCAGGAAGGCCCGGCCAAGGACCTCAGCTTCCGTGTCCGTCAGGCCACCTACCGCTCGGGTGATGGCGTTTACTACGGTTCCCCGTCGATCGACGAACTGCGCCTGATCGTGGAGTACCCGCTGAGCATCCTGTAAGCCTGGCTTGCAGTGCCCCGCACCTGAAAAAGCCCGGCGATCACGCCGGGCTTTTTCTTGGCTGACAAGCGTCACGCCCTGGGGCATCCTGTACGCCATCGTTTCGCCCCCGTACAATGCGGGGCTATTTCAACGTCTTAGGCAATCGACACGGCTAACCATGCGCACCAGTCAATATTTGCTCGCCACCCAGAAAGAAACTCCTGCCGATGCAGTGGTCATCAGCCATCAGCTCATGCTGCGTGCCGGCATGATCCGCAAACTGGCCTCTGGCCTGTATACCTGGCTGCCGATGGGCCTGCGGGTAATGCGCAAGGTCGAGGCCGTGGTGCGCGAGGAAATGAACGCCGCCGGTGCCCTGGAAGTGCTGATGCCAAGCATCCAGCCTGCCGAACTGTGGCAGGAGTCCGGCCGCTGGGAGCAGTACGGCCCTGAACTGCTGCGCCTGAAAGACCGCCACCAGCGCGATTTCTGTGTAGGCCCTACCCACGAAGAGGTCATCACCGACCTGGCCCGCAACGAGCTGTCCAGCTACAAACAGCTGCCGCTCAACATGTACCAGATCCAGACCAAGTTCCGTGACGAGATCCGCCCGCGCTTCGGCCTGATGCGTGGCCGCGAGTTCATCATGAAGGACGCCTACTCGTTCCATGCCGATCAGGCTTCCCTGCAGGAAACCTACGACCGCATGCACCAGGCGTACAGCAACATCTTTAGCCGCCTGGGCCTGGATTTCCGCCCAGTGCAGGCCGACACCGGCTCCATCGGTGGCAGCTACTCGCACGAGTTCCACGTGCTGGCCGAGTCCGGCGAAGACGACGTGATCTTCAGCGACACCTCGGACTACGCCGCCAACATCGAGAAGGCCGAGGCCATCCCGCGTGAAACCGTGCGCCCTGCCCCAACCGAAGAGCTGCGCCTGGTCGACACCCCAGAGGCCAAGACCATTGCCCAGCTGGTGGAAAACCACGGCCTGGCGATCGAGAAAACCGTCAAGACCCTGATCGTGCGCGGCGCCGAGCAAGGCAAGCTGATCGCCCTGATCGTGCGTGGCGACCATGAACTGAACGAAATCAAGGCCACCAAGCTCGAGCAGGTTGCCGACCCGCTGGTCATGGCTACCGAAGCCGAACTGCGCGACGCCATCGGCGCCGGCGCCGGCTCGCTGGGGCCGCTGAACCTGCCGCTGGAAATCATCATCGACCGTTCGGTTGCCCTGATGAGCGACTTCGGCATCGGCGCCAACATCGATGACAAGCACTATTTCGGGGTCAACTGGGAGCGCGACCTGCCGGTGCCGCAGGTTGCCGACCTGCGCAACGTGGTCGCAGGCGACCCGAGCCCGGACGGCCAGGGCACCCTGGTGATCAAGCGCGGCATCGAAGTGGGCCACATCTTCCAGCTGGGCACCAAGTACAGCGAGGCGCTGAAGTGCCAGGTGCTGGGCGAAAACGGCAAGCCGGTGGTCCTGTCGATGGGCTGCTACGGGATTGGCGTGTCCCGCGTGGTCGCGGCGGCCATCGAGCAGAGCTATGACGACAAGGGCATCATCTGGAACGACGCCCTGGCCCCGTTCCAGATTGCCCTGGTACCGCTGCGCTACGAAACCGACGTGGTTCGCGAGGCAACCGACAAGCTCTACGCCGAGCTGACCGCCGCCGGCTTCGAAGTGCTGCTGGACGACCGCGACAAGAAGACCAGCCCAGGCATCAAGTTTGCCGACATGGAGCTGATCGGTATCCCGCACCGCATCGTCGTCAGCGATCGCGGCCTGGCCGACGGCAACCTGGAATACAAGCACCGCACCGAGCAGGAAGCTCAGCCATTGCCAGTCAATGAAGTGCTGACCTTCCTGCAGGCCCGCGTTCGCCGCTGATAACCAATGCACGAGTGATCATGTTCAAGCGAAGTACCATTACCCTTGGGGGCGCCGCACTTGGCGCCCTGCTCCTCGGCGGCTGCGCCAACCAGATGTCCCAGCGCAGCGACCATGAGGAGCGCGTCGAGCGCAAACTGCTCGAGCACACCCTGCAGATCGATGTCGGCGAGCCGAAGGTGATGGAGCTTCCGCAGCGACGTGTGCGCGTGCATGAGCAGAAGCGCTTCGAAGTCACCGAGTTTGAAGTCACTCGTCGCTATGATCGCTACACACCCTACCAGCCCTGGCGGGAGATCTACGAGATCCCGCTGGGCGCAGTGGCGGTGGTGGCCGGCGTCGGCGCCAATGTGGTCAATGTCTTCGCCTTGGGCAACCTGCCGCAAAGCATCACCCACGATTGGCTCAGCTACGGCGTGGACGGGCTCAACCCGTTCATGAACGTGCCGTCCAACGGCCGCGCCCAGCAGAACCTGGCGGGGATCAGCGAAGTGCAGAAAGGCAAGCGCGAGGAATCGACCAGCGTGCCCTGGAGCGAACGCCTGGTCGAGGTCAAGGCCGGCAAGATGACCCACGAGCTGACCACCGACAGGAGCGGCGTGCTACGCCTGAACCTGCTCGACAGCCCGTTCTCCGAACAGAACCTCAACCACGTCGGCACCCTGCATCTGCAGGTAGTCGACGAGGACAACGCGGTACGTGGCGACGCCAGCCTGCTGGTCAGTGCCACCCTGCGCAACAAGCTGCTCGAAGCCCATGAGCTGATTTTCGATGACCTCGAAGATGATGATGTCGGCCAGTGGGTACACCGGGTCAAGCGCCTGTCCGAGCTGGGCCTTGAAGAGGAAGCCAGCGAAATGGAACAGAGCCTGATCGAGCTGACGCGCAACGACCCTGAACTGCAGCAGGAATTCCTGCAGTCGTTGACCAAGGCTACTGGCCGCTTGGTGGCTGACCCCGGCGCGCAATAACCCGGCATGAACTGAAGCAGCGGCCTTGGCGCTTTCCCTCTTTATATAGGAGGGAACAGCTCCAGCTGCTCATGCGCCCCGCGCAGGTCGCGCAACCTCACCCCCACCCCCAGCAAGCGCACGGGCTTGCCGCCACGGGCGAACGCCTGGCCCAGCAGCTGCCGATAGCTTTCCAGGTCCCTGCCCGCCCCTGCCTGCTCCATGGTGGTCTGGCTGAAGTCATGGAACTTGACCTTGACGAACGGTTTGTCCGGCCGGTAACTGCTGTCCATGCGGGCGATACGCTCGTTCAGGCTGTCCAGCAGTTCCGGCAGCCGCGCCAGGCAGCTGGCCAGGTCTGGCAGGTCGGTGTCGTAGGTGTTTTCCACGCTGACCGACTGGCGACGGCTATCGTTGTGCACCGCCCGCTCATCCACACCGCGCGCCAGCCCCCAGAGGCGCTCGCCAAACGTACCGAACTCCCGCACCAGCGCCAGGCGCGACCATTCACGCAGTTGCAGGCAGGTTTCGATGCCCAGCCGGGTCATTTTTTCTGCCGTGACTTTGCCCACCCCGTGCAACCTGGCCACCGGCAGCGCCGCGACGAACGTTTCCACTTCGCCAGGGGTGATCACGAACAGCCCGTTTGGCTTGCGCCAGTCACTGGCAATCTTGGCCAGGAACTTGTTGGGCGCGACCCCCGCCGACACGGTGATATGCAATGTGCGGGCGACGCGCCGGCGAATGTCCTCGGCAATTCGGGTGGCGCTGCCGGCATACCATTGGCTGTCACTGACATCCAGATACGCTTCATCCAGCGACAGGGGCTCGATCAGCTCGGTGTAGTCGCGAAAGATGGTGTGGATTTCCCGTGAGGCTTCGCGATAGGCCTCGAAGCGCGGCTTGACGATCAGCAGGTCAGGGCACAGCTTGAGTGCGTGCCGGGACGACATGGCCGAGCGTACCCCGTAGGCGCGCGCTTCATAGTTGCAGGTGGCAATGACCCCACGACGATCGGCAGAGCCCCCCACTGCCATGGGCTTGCCGGCCAGGCGCGGGTCGTCACGCATCTCGATCGCGGCGTAGAAACAATCGCAGTCGACGTGGATGATCTTGCGCAAGGACATGGATGACCGTCAGCACTGTAAATTCATACAGATAGTATCGCATGCGCCCTATTCTGAAACAGCTCAGCCACATTGCCACGCGATAATCGGCCTGAAAGCCCCGCCGCGCCTGGGCCAAGTCAGGTTATCAAGCGCTAAGGGATTGAACAAAAACGGTTTTTCTACAAAATTTGCTTGACACCCGGCAGTAAATCCGTAGAATTCGATCTCACAGGCGCGGGATGGAGCAGCCTGGTAGCTCGTCGGGCTCATAACCCGAAGGTCGTCGGTTCAAATCCGGCTCCCGCAACCAGATTCGAGAAAAGGCCACTGTTAACGCAGTGGCCTTTTTCTTTGGCCTCGAAAAAGGCCTCGTTAGAATATTGTGATAAATCAACAACTAACGTTTGACAAAGGTTCAGGAAACTGTAGAATCCGCCCCACAGACGCGGGATGGAGCAGTCTGGTAGCTCGTCGGGCTCATAACCCGAAGGTCGTCGGTTCAAATCCGGCTCCCGCAACCAGCTTCAAGAAAAGGCCACTGTTCATACAGTGGCCTTTTTGTTTGCTCGCAATAACACGCCAGCAAAAGATTTTCGAATATCAGTGACAATCGCTTGACACAATGTTCGTTCGCTGTAGAATGCGCACCTCTGACGCGGGATGGAGCAGTCTGGTAGCTCGTCGGGCTCATAACCCGAAGGTCGTCGGTTCAAATCCGGCTCCCGCAACCATATTCGTCAGAACAAACCCCGCCTGTGTAACAGCAGCGCGGGGTTTGTTGTTTCTGCCCTTCCGTCTTTTCGTCACTTCGATTTTCCCCGCCCTCCAGCCAACCCGCAGGCTTGAGGTGCCGTGCCCAGGATGAACTATCTTTAACCCGGCCAGGCCGCTGAAAGCGGTTGAGGTCGGAGTAACATTGGATACGTTTTCCTAAGGGACTTTCACTTGGCCGCGCCTTTCCTTCACCTCGCGCTAGCTGCCCGGGGTACTTCATGACTTCGCACAACCCAGAACCCCCGGTGCCGCTCGCTTCGGCGCTGCCCGGTGCCGTGCAACGCCTACCCTTGCTCGAACGCCTCAGCCGCTACCGTCAGCCCATCGGCCTGGTGGTGACGCTGGTGCTGTTCACCATGGCCTTGATTGCCTGCCGCCACCTGCTGAGCGAGCTGGACATCTATGCATTGCACGATGCCATGCTCAGCGTGCCGGCCCAGTCATTGCTGGGCGCCTTGCTGGCGACCGTGATCGGCTTCGTGATCCTGCTGGGCTATGAATGGTCGGCCAGCCGCTATGCCGGGGTGAAGCTGCCGGTGGGCACCCTGCTGATGGGCGGCTTCAGCGCCTTCGCCATCGGCAACGCCATCGGCCTGTCGATGCTGTCAGGGGGCTCGGTGCGCTACCGGCTGTATGCACGCCAGGGCCTTGGCGCGGGCGAAGTTGCACGGATGACCGTGTTTGCCAGCCTGTCACTGGGCTGCGCATTGCCGCCGCTGGCCGCCTTGGCCACCCTGAGCGACCTGCCTGCCGCCTCGACCGCGCTGGGCTTGTCAGCTGGCCTGCTGGCGGGTATCGCCACGGCCGTGCTGGTGGCGTCCGGCCTGCTGGTGCTGGGCTTGTACCGCCGGCGCCTGGCAGAGCAACCGCTGGCCAATAACCTGCTGGTGCAGCTGGGTCGCCGCACGCTGCGCCTGCCCGGCGCCCGCCTGGCCGCCCTGCAATTGCTGATTACTGCACTGGATGTGGCTGCTGCCGCCACCGTGCTCTATCTGTTGCTGCCTGAAGCACCGCCTTTCGGCGCGTTTGTGCTGGTGTACCTGCTGGCCCTGGCGGCGGGCGTGCTCAGCCACGTACCAGGCGGCGTCGGGGTGTTTGAAGCGATCCTGCTGGCGGCCTTTGCCGACCAGCTCGGCGCCGCACCGCTGGCAGCCGCCCTGCTGCTGTACCGACTGATCTACGTGGTGCTGCCGCTGTTACTGGCCTGTGTGTTGCTGCTGGCCAACGAAGCCCGGCGCCTGCTGTTTGCGCAACAGGCCATCAAGGCCGCCTCCGGGCTGGCCGCGCCGATCCTGTCGATTCTGGTGTTTCTGTCCGGCGTGGTGCTGCTGTTCTCCGGCGCCACGCCGGAGATCGATACACGCCTGGAGCACATGGGCTTTCTGGTGCCGCACCGCCTGATCGATGCCTCGCACTTCGGCGCCAGCCTGATCGGCGTGCTGTGCCTGCTGTTGGCCCAGGGCCTGCGCCGGCGGCTGTCCGCCGCCTGGCTGCTGACCACCGTGCTGCTGCTGGTCGGCGCCCTGCTGTCGCTGCTCAAGGGATTTGACTGGGAAGAGGCGAGCCTGCTGACGTTTACCGCCATCCTCCTGGCCGTGTTTCGTCGCTCGTTCTACCGCCCTAGCCGCCTGCTGGAGCTACCGTTTTCGCCGGTGTTTCTGGTGGCCAGCGCCTGCACGGTCGGCGCATCGGTGTGGCTGCTGCTGTTCGCCTATCAGGATGTGCCTTACAGCCATCAGCTGTGGTGGCAGTTCACCCTTGATGCCGACGCGCCACGTGGCCTGCGCGCGGCGATGGGCAGCGCCTTGCTGCTGGCAGCCGTGGCGCTGACCTGGCTGCTGCGTACCGCCCCACCAGTGATCCACCTGCCCGATGAACAAGAGCTGCAACGCGCCAACCGTATTCTGCTGGCTTCCGACCAGCCCGACGGTGGCCTGGCGCTGACCGGCGACAAGGCGCTGCTGTTCCACCCAGGTGACAACGCCTTCCTCATGTACGCCCGGCGTGGCCGCAGCCTGGTGGCGTTGTACGACCCGATCGGCCCGGCCCAGGAGCGCGCAGAAATGATCTGGCAGTTCCGCGACCTGTGCGACCTGCACCACGCGCGACCGGTGTTCTACCAGGTGCGCGCCGAGAACCTGCCATTCTACATGGACATCGGCCTGACGGCGCTGAAGCTGGGCGAAGAAGCCCGGGTCGACTTGCGCCGCTTCGACCTCGAAGCCAAGGGCAAGGAAATGAAAGACCTGCGCTACACCTGGAACCGCGGCGGGCGCGATGGCCTCAGCCTGGAAATCCACGAGCACGGTCATGCCCCGCTGGCCGAGCTGAAGGAGATTTCCGACGCCTGGCTCAGCGGCAAGAATGTGCGTGAGAAAGGCTTCTCGCTGGGGCGCTTCAGCCCCGAATACCTGCAGCACTTCCGCATCGCCCTGATTCGCTTCCAGGGCCGCCCGGTGGCCTTCGCCAACCTGCTGGAAACCCATGGCAACGAACTGGCAAGCCTCGACTTGATGCGTGCGCATCCCGAAGCACCCAAGCTGACCATGGAATTCATGATGATCGGCCTGATCCTGCACTACAAGAGCCATGACTACGCCCGCTTCAGCCTGGGCATGGTGCCACTTTCCGGCTTGCAACCACGGCGTGGTGCACCCTTGACCCAACGCCTGGGCTCCATGGTCTTCCGCCGTGGCGAGCAGCTTTACAACTTCCAGGGCTTGCGGCGCTTCAAGGACAAGTTCCAGCCGGACTGGGAACCCCGCTACATGGCCGTGCCAGCCGGGCTCGACCCGCTGGTGGCACTGGCCGACACCGCCGCCCTGATTGCTGGCGGCCTGACTGGATTGGTGAAACGTTGATGACCCGACGCTATTGGCTGTACCTGCTTGTTCCCCTGCTGCTGGCGGCCCTTGGCGGCGCTGCGGCCTTCTGGTTGTGGACCCGCCCCGCCCCCGAGGCGCGCCTGGAGCAACTCACCCTCAATGACACGGCTATCACCCGCGTCACCCCTGGCGTGCACCCCAAGGCGCGGGTGGCCATCGGCGTGCCGCAGGACCAGGCGCTGACCGACAAACAGCTGCTGGACCTGAGCCAGTCAGGTGAGGCGCAACTGGTGCAGGTGATCCTGCCACCGAACGACTGCACCCGGCAGCAACAGGCAATGGACCAGGCCGTGGCGCAGCTGTCCGAGAAGCCAACCCTGGTCGCCGGTATCGGCCCAGGCGCCGCACAAGCCTGGCGCTGGCTGGCCACCCAGACAGACGACAAGGCCAGGGCGATTTCCGTGGACTTCACCGTCGAGCAACCCGGCTGCCAGGTCGCGCTGCCGAAAGCGGCTGCCCACGGCCACTGGAACGTCGCCTGGAACGACAACCCCGATGACGCCAGCGCCGCATTCGTGCGCGACCAGGCCAATGCCGAAACCAGCATCAGCGACTACGACATCCACCTGCCACAAGTGCTCAAGGCCCAGTTGACCCAGGCCCTGGTCGGTCACGATGGCAATGCCCTGGCCATACCGGTGGTCGAGGTACCGGCCGGGCAAACGACCGACACGGTCACCCTGTTCCTCTCCGGTGACGGCGGCTGGCGCGACCTGGACCGCGACGTGGCCGGGGAAATGGCCAAGCTCGGCTACCCGGTGGTTGGCATCGACACACTGCGCTACTACTGGCAGCACAAGACCCCGGAGCAAAGTGCCGCCGACCTTTCCGAACTGATGCAGCACTACCGGCAGAAGTGGGGCACCAAGCGCTTCGTGCTGACCGGTTATTCGTTTGGTGCGGATGTGCTGCCGGCGATCTACAACCGCCTGCCAGCCGAGGACCAGCAACGTATCGATGCGGTGCTGCTGCTGGCCTTCGCCCGCAGCGGCAGCTTCGAGATCGAGGTTGAAGGCTGGCTGGGCAAGGAAGGCCAGGAAGCGCCAACCGGGCCGGAGATGGCCAGGCTGCCGGCGTCCAAGGTGGTGTGTGTGTATGGCGTAGAGGAGACCGACGAGAGCGGCTGTACCGACAAGACCGCTGTGGGCGACCCCCTGAAGCTGCCGGGTGGTCACCACTTCGACGAGAACTACCCGGCGCTGGCCAAGCGCTTGATTGGTGAAATCGAGACCCGCCAAGGCAAGTCGAGCGTAGCAGAACAGAACTGACATGAATCGGGGCCGCTTTGCGGCCCATCGCCGGCAAGCCAGGCTCCCACAAATACTGCGCAATTATTCAACATGACGCGGTCCCGGCGGGAGTCTGGCTTGCCAGCGATGGGCTGCAAAGCAGCCCTTTAGCCATCAGATCTCGACCTGGGTCCCCAGCTCGATTACCCGGTTCAGCGGCAAGTTGAAGAAGCGCAGGTTACCGTTGGCATTCTTCAGCAAGAACGCGAACAGGTTGCCCCGCCAGCGCGACATCCCTTCCAGCCGAGAAGCAATCACCGTCTCGCGGCTGAGGAAGTAGGTGGTGCGCATAGGCGTGAAGTCCAGGTCGTCCAGATGGCACAGCTTCAAGGCCGCCGGCACGTCCGGCTCGTCCATGAAGCCAAAGTGCAACAGCACCCTGAAGAAGCCGTCGCCGTAGGCCTCCACTTCGAAGCGTTCCTGCTCCGGCACGCGCGGCCGGTCTTCGCTGACCACCGTCAACAACACCACCTGGCTGTGCAGCACCTGGTTATGCAGCATGTTGTGCAGCAACGCATGGGGCACCGCATCGGAGCGCGCCGTGAGGAACACCGCCGTGCCCTCGACCCGGTGCGGCGGCTGAATACGGATACTGCTGATGAACAGCGGCAACGGCAGCGCGCCTTCGTCGATGCGCTCCATCAGGATCTGCTTGCCGCGTTTCCAGGTGCTCATCAACAGGAACAGCACACCGCCGGCCAGCACCGGGAAGGCACCGCCCTGGACGATTTTCGGCACGTTGGCGGCAAAGAACAGCCCGTCGACGAACAGGAAACCAAGCAGGATCGGCACCGCCAGCAGCGGCGGCCACTTCCACAGCAGCAGCATCACTGCCGAAACCAGGATGGTGGTCATCAACATGGTGCCGGTCACCGCCACGCCGTAGGCCGCAGCCAGGGCGCCGGATGACTCGAAGCCGATCACCAGCAGCACCACGCCCACCATCAGCGTCCAGTTCACCGCACCAATGTAGATCTGCCCCTGCTCGTCACTGGAGGTGTGCTGGATCTGCATGCGCGGGATGTAGCCCAGCTGGATGGCCTGCCGGGTCAGGGAGAAGGCACCCGAGATGACTGCCTGCGAAGCGATCACCGTGGACATGGTGGCGAGGCCGACCAACGGCAGCAGCGCCCAGCTCGGCGCCAACAGGTAGAACGGGTTGCGCGCCGCGTCAGGGTTTTGCAGCAGCAATGCACCTTGCCCGAAGTAAATGAGCACCAGCGCTGGCAGCACCAGGATGAACCAGGCCCGGGCAATCGGCTTGCGGCCGAAGTGCCCCATGTCGGCGTACAGTGCTTCGGCACCGGTCAGCGCCAGCACCACCGCACCGAGAATGGCCACGCCCATGCCGGGATGGACTACGAAGAAGTTGACTGCCCAGCCCGGGTTGAACGCCTTGAGCACTTCCGGGCTCTGGGAAATGCCATGCACGCCCAACGCGCCCAGCACCACGAACCAGGTGACCATGATCGGGCCGAACAGCTTGCCGATCTTCTCGGTGCCATGCTTCTGTACCAGGAACAGCGCCACCAGCACCACCAGCGAAATCGGCACCACCCAGTGGTCGATGCCGTCGAAGGCCAGGCCCATGCCCTCCACGGCCGACAGCACCGACACCGCCGGGGTGATCATGCTGTCGCCGTAGAACAGCGACGCGCCGATCAGGCCACAGATCACCATCAACGTGCGCAGCCGCGGATACGCCGCCGTGGCCCGCCGCGCCAGGGCGGTCAGCGCCATGGTGCCGCCCTCGCCCTGGTTGTCGGCGCGCAGGATGAACATCACGTACTTGAACGAAACCACCCACAGCAGCGACCACAATATCAGCGACAGGATGCCCAGCACGCCATCGTGGTTGACCGGCACCCCGTAACCGCCGGTAAAGACTTCCTTGAGGGTATACAACGGGCTGGTGCCGATATCGCCATACACCACCCCGACCGCCGCCACGAGCAGGCCCACCGACCGCGCCGCACCCTGCTTGCCCTCGTGCCCGCCCTCAGCGTGACTGCTTGCCTGAAACATCGACCACTCCCGCACGCGGCCATCACGGCCCTTGATATTCAATCTGCCGCCAAGCGCTCGCAGGCACCTTGACGTAAAGGCGCGAAGCATAGCGCAGCGTTCGTCGTATTTCTGCTGGTCAAGCGCCCCTGCGCTCGCTAGAATTGCGCACTTTTTGATCAGAGGCGCAAAAAAGCGCCCGTCAAGCTCGCCCCCGATTCCGGCCGGGCGACCTGCATTCAATACCGAGGTTAGTCATGTCCACCACGCCCGCCACCCCCAAGGTAGGTTTCGTAAGCCTGGGTTGCCCAAAAGCCCTGGTCGATTCCGAGCGCATCCTTACCCAGCTGCGCATGGAAGGCTATGAAGTCGTGCCCACCTACGAGGACGCCGACGTGGTGGTGGTCAACACCTGCGGCTTCATCGACAGCGCCAAGGCCGAGTCGCTGGAAGTGATCGGCGAAGCGATCAAGGAAAACGGCAAGGTCATCGTCACCGGCTGCATGGGTGTCGAAGAAGGCAGCATCCGTGACGTGCACCCCAGCGTGCTGTCGGTCACCGGCCCACAGCAGTACGAGCAGGTGGTCAACGCCGTGCACGAAGTGGTACCGCCGCGCCAGGACCACAACCCGCTGATCGACCTGGTGCCGCCACAGGGCATCAAGCTGACCCCGCGTCACTACGCGTACCTGAAAATTTCCGAAGGCTGCAACCACAGCTGCAGCTTCTGCATCATTCCGTCGATGCGCGGCAAGCTGGTCAGCCGCCCGGTGGGCGAAGTGCTGAGCGAAGCCGAGCGCCTGGTCAAGGCCGGGGTCAAGGAGATCCTGGTAATCTCCCAGGACACCAGCGCCTACGGCGTCGACGTCAAGTACAAGACCGACTTCTGGAACGGCCGCCCGGTCAAGACCCGCATGCTGGAGCTGTGCGAGGCCCTGAGCAGCCTGGGTGCCTGGGTTCGCCTGCACTATGTGTATCCGTACCCGAACGTCGACGACGTGATCCCGCTGATGGCCGCCGGCAAGATCCTGCCTTACCTGGACATCCCGTTCCAGCACGCCAGCCCGAAAGTGCTCAAGTCGATGAAGCGCCCGGCCTTCGAAGACCGTACCCTGGCGCGTATCAAGAACTGGCGCGAGCAGTGCCCGGAGCTGGTAATACGCTCCACCTTCATCGTCGGCTTCCCTGGCGAGACCGAGGAAGACTTCCAGTACCTGCTGGACTGGCTGACCGAGGCGCAGCTGGACCGCGTGGGCTGCTTCCAGTATTCGCCAGTCGAGGGCGCCCCGGCCAACGACCTGGGCCTGGAAGAGGTGCCAGATGACGTCAAGCAGGAACGTTGGGACCGCTTCATGGCCCACCAGCAGGCCATCAGCACGGCGCGCCTGCAACTGCGTATCGGCAAGGAAATCGAAGTATTGATCGATGAAGTCGAGGAGCAGGGTTCGGTTGGCCGCAGCTTCTTTGATGCCCCTGAAATCGACGGCAGCGTGTTCATCGACGGCGACCATGGCTTCAAGCCAGGCGACAAGGTCCGTTGCCGTGTGGTGGATGCCGACGAATACGATATGTGGGCTGAGCCTGTCTGACGGGTCTGAAAGCTGAAAAAGCCCCCGCCCCGGCACTCCCCACCAGGAATGCCCGGGGCAGGGGCTTTTTTTGTCAGAACGTGTGAAACAGCATCAGGCCGCCCTCGGCATCCGGGCTGGCGTCCGAGAACCCCTTGACCGCGTAGAGCTGGACCTTCCACTGCTGGTTGAGCTTGTGGGTCAGGAACAGGGTGAGCTCCTGGATCTGCGACCCCGTCGAGACCACTTTCTGCCGCCAGTCGTAGGAGGCGCCTGCCGACGTGCCTGTAGCCACAGGTATGGCGAAGCCGAGGCTGACAAATACCGGGTCGTCAAAATCGCTGTCGGGCGGGTCGCCGAACTTTTTCCAGCCCAAAGTTGCGAAGCCGGTGACAGGGCCGAAGGCCTTGGCGATGTCGACCTGGGCGGTGTAGTCGTACTCACCGGTGCCCAGGCACTGATCTTCATCGGCAGTGGGGAATTTGATCTTGCCGATCAGGTCGAGCATCACGCCGCCATCGTTGCCATCGAGCAGGGCATAACCGGCGCTGGCAACGGTATCGCCCAGCCCGCTTTCGACATTGCGGCAGCCACCGGGCAAGGGGTCGCCATTGGGGCCTACTTCGGGGTTGGTGATGCGCAGCCAGGGCACGGTGACCTTGTAGGTCATGGGCCCGGTTTCATATTTACCGACCACGGGAACGTACCAGATCTCCGAAGTGGTGCCGGTGCCATAGTCGCCGCTCGAATAGTCCATGCCCATGGCGGCGCTAAAGGTATCGGCCAAGGCCGGCGCACTGATACAAGACAGCAAGCAGGCGAAAACAGGAAGCGCGGGTCTCATCTGCACCTCAGTACCCTTCGGGTATGTGATCGGACTTACCCAGCCTAGTTGCCTAACGCCCGGATCGCTCTGGATGCTCTGTTTTTTCGGGCTTCTCGACTTTTTCCACCTTTTCCACCTTTTCTACTTTCTCTACTTTCTCTACTTTCTCTACTTTCTCTACTTTCTCTACCTTCTCTACCTTCTCTACCTTCTCTACCTTCTCTACCTTCTCAGGCTTTTCGACCTTCTCTACTTTTTCGACTTTCTCTACTTTTTCAACCTTCTCAACCTTTTCGGGTTTTTCGGCCTTTTCGATCTGGACCTTTTCTACCCGATCAGAACTTCCACTATTGCGGCTCTCGACCTTCTCCAGGTTATCGAGTTGTTCGGACTTTCCAGACTTGTCCACGCGTTCAGTGCTGCCATGCCCACTCGCGTCGTCAACAGCATCGCGCCCACCGTGATCATCCCTGGTTTCACTGCGACCGCCTGTTGCATCCCCGGTGCCATGACCACTGTTACCGGAACCTCCGGACTCACTGCTGCCGTGCTCGCTGCTGCGCCCCGAATGCCCTTTTTCCGGGTGTTCGGCACGGTCGTCGTCGAACTCCACCCGGGTTGCCCGCAATTCGTGGGTACCGTTGAGCACCCCACTCACCCGCACCCGTTGATCGAGCGCCAGCGCGGCTGGCTGCTTGCCGACAATCACGGTGTCCTGCCCCAACGTCACATTGATGCCACCCACCACCAGCTGCCGCGCCTGCGTGCGCTGCACCAACCCTTCGATCACTGCCTGCTGCACACGGCCCGCAAAAGGCAGGCTCGGGTCAGGGCGGGTTTGCGCCACTTCCAGCTGGCGCCCGGTCCACTGGCCGCGCACCAGCACTTCCCGCGCGGGCGCCACACGGGTTCCCAGTTTCAGGCCCTGCAGGCTACCAGCACGGTCAACCGCACCGATGGCGCTGGCCTCTTTCAACCCTGGGGCCCGTTCGATACGGCTAGCCACCACGTTGCCACTGGCGTCACGCAGGCCGCTGACCCTGACCGGCTCGCCCGGGCGCAGCCCTTCAGCCACCCGCGCGCCTGCGGCAAGCCGTACAGGTTGGCCCATGACGCGCAGGGGGGCCGAAGCACTCGGGAGTGCCGTCAGCGGCCCTTCGAAGGCGTTGAGAATCGAGATGCGCCCAGCCTGCAAGCCGCGCTGGGTGGCAAACGCCTCCACCGCCACCACCTGCCCGATTGCCAGGTGACCCGTGCTGGCTGGCGCACCGTTTTCACTCACCGGTACATCCTTGCCATAGTGCACTTCCATGCCATTCACGCAGATGGAGGCAAAACCGGTGATGGTGCCGACGATACCGGTACCGCCGGTGCCGCCCGGGCGCAGGATCGGGGCACCGGTACCGCCTACGCCACCGCTGCCATGCTCGAGGTAGCTACCGTCGACACCCTCGGCCACCGCCCCGGTCCCGCCTGTACCACCGGGGCGGTGTGGAAGTGGCGCGCCGGTGCCGCCGACACCGCCGCTTTCACTGCGCGCACCGGTACCGCCCACCCCACCCGGGGACTGCAAGCCTGCCGCACCGCCCATGCCCACTTCCTCGCGGCTGACGCACACCGGCGCAGCGGCCACCTGGGCAGGCGCCACCAGGTTCAAGCCGAAAACCAGGGCAAAGGTGACGGCACTGAAGCAGCGCGAGAGAAGAGTCATGGGCGTGGGGTCTTGGACGGATCGGGGTCGGTCGCTTCAGTGTAGAAATAAAGCCCGACAGTGATGCGTTGACGTTGATCCGGGCCAGGTTCATCAGTGCTTTCCAGCTCTGCTGCCAGCCGGCTGAAAGCGAGTAGCGTCCGCATGCCATCCTTGGCGACCACATCACGTAAATGGGCGACGCCGTCAGGGCTGAGCGCGTCGTAGTGCACGCTACGTTCAAAAAACGGCGGGGTTTGGTCAGTAAGGTTATGCACCGCTGCGCAGGCATGGTCATGCAGGTTGTGGCCGAAGTACGCGGCTTTTTCATCGAAGCCCTGCTGTGGCACGAACGCCTGGGCTTGCAGGTGCACGCAATCCTGCTCATCCAGCCGGACGACGCCCAGACGCAACCATTCATCCAGCACCACCCGGCCGCGGATATCGGTGCTGACCTTGGCTACCAGGGCATCGAACGAACAGTCGCCGCCGACACTTGCCAGCCGCGGCAGCGCCAATGCCTGGCCAGGTGCCGAGCAGAACGGCGGGCTCGTGGTCCAGAGATTCACCAGTTGTGCGCCAAGCGTGATGTTTTCAGGCAGGGTCGCGTGGTAGGTGTTGCTTTCACTGCGCAGCCGGCGGACATCCTTGCGATGAACACCTGTGAGCAGACTGATACGGCTGTCGGTTGGCGCGGTGTCGTCGAGGCGAAACTCGCGATGGGCCACGTCGACGAACACCTCCTTGAGCAGGTCGGCGAACATCGTGTAGGTCACCCCTTTGCGCAGCATCAGGCGCACCAGCGGGCGCATGACACGCCGCAGTGCGCTTAACATCGAAGGCGGTAAGGTGGGCGATTGCATTGAGCGCATTCCTTGACAGATGAACCCAGTATACGGCGCGGGAAAACATCCCACACCAACTGTGGTCGCACCCCCGGGCGGGGCGCCGGATGACTGTCAGCGCTCAGTGCACTCGTGCTGAGTGAGGCGGCTACAGTTCAGAGCCACTCAGCTCCTGCTGTTGTCATCACCCGGTTCGCCACCCACATGGTTGCCGTGATCATCACCAGGTTCGCCACCAACGTGATTGCCGTGATCATCGCCAGGCTCGCCACCGACATGATTACCATGATCATCCCCGGGCTCACCGCCAATGTGATTGCCATGATCGTCACCGGGCTCACCACCAACATGATTGCCGTGATCGTCACCGGGCTCACCACCAACGTGATTGCCATGGTCATCACCCGCTTCAGCATGGGTACCGCTGCGCCCGGAATTCGAGTTGCCGGCGTCGCCGTGGCCCGTGCCACTGTTGCCCGCATGGCCATTTCCACCGTCGTGGCCACCGCCACTGCCGCTTCCACCCCCGTGGCCACCACCCCCGCCACTTCCGCCACCATGGCCACCACCACCGCTTCCGCCACCATGGCCGCCGCCACCGCCGCCACCGTGACCACCGCCACCGCCGCCACTTCCGCCACCGTGACCACCGCCGCCGCCGCCACTTCCACCACCGTGGCCACCTCCGCCACCGCCGTGGCCGCCACCGCCACCGCCACCGCCACCATCCTTGGCGTAGGCAGAGGAGCCATGAGAAATCGAGTCAGGGACCAACACGATGGAAGTCGACAGCAGGCCAGCAACGGCTACAGCCAACAGTGCCTTTTTGAATAGCATGTGGATTTGCATTTTCCGTCTCCAGATCGTCGCCACGAGACACGCCAAATCAGCCGGGGATCTTGTTTAAGGTGGTTTAGTCAATACGTGGGATTTTTTCCCACGAGTAAGTAATAGACCGCTCCCGCTTCAGGTTCAAGTGCCACCCTGGCAAGCCGACCGGCGGCGGGCCTGCTATGTTGTGGTTATCTCGATGCAGGAGCCTTGGCATGCAACCGCTATTGACGCTGCAAACCCCGCGCTTGCGGGACTACGGCGAATTGGTACAGGTCTGGGAGGACTCGGTACGTGCCACCCACGATTTCCTGCCGGAGGGGTACATCGTTTTGCTGCGCGAGCAGGTATTGCGCCGCTACCTCGACGCGGTGATGCTGATCTGCTGCAAGGACCAGCAACGTATCTGCGGCTTCGCCGGGGTCGCCAACGGCCGGGTGGATATGCTGTTCGTCGCACCTGAATACCGTGGCAAAGGGGTAGGCAAGCGCCTGCTGCGCTATGCAATCGACGAGCTGAACGGCGAGCGGCTGGACGTCAACGAGCAAAACCCGCAAGCCCTGGGCTTCTACCTGCACCAGGGCTTCGAGGTGATTGGCCGCTCGGAGACCGATGGCCTGGGGCAGCCCTACCCTTTGCTGCACATGCGGCTGCGCAAAATGGCGTAAATGACACAGATTCCCAGCCCCTCTGCCGCTTGGGCAGGTACAATGCAGGCCTTTCCCTGCCTTTGCGAATTGCCGTCATGTCCGAACCCACCCGTCTGTCCAAACGCCTCATCGAGCAGCTTGGCTGTTCCCGCCGCGAGGCCGAGATGTATATCGAAGGCGGCTGGGTCACCGTCGATGGCGTGGTGGTCGAGCAGCCACAGTTCAAGGTCGAGCAGCAGCGCGTCGAACTGCTGCCAGGCGCCCGCGCCGAAACCCTGGAACCGGTGACCCTGCTGCTGAACCAGGCGGTCGGCGTGGACATCGAAAGCGCCCGCGCCAGCATGAACATGGCCACCTTGAGCGAAGCCCACCGTGAAGGTGTGCGTGCCTTGCATGGGCATTTTACCCGTCAGGTTTGTGTCGCCCCCCTGGAACGTGGCGCCAGCGGCCTGCAGGTCTTCAGCCAGGACTGGCGGGTAACCCGCAAGATCGAGACCGACCTGCGCCGCCTGGAGCAGGAATTCATTGTCGAGGTACGCGGCGAAACCACACCCCAGGCACTGGAGCGCCTGGCGCGCGGGGCCATGCGCAACGACCGCGAACTGCCAAAGGCCAAGGCCAGCTGGCAGAACGAAACCCACCTGCGCATGGTGCTGAAAAACCCGCAACCCGGGCAGATCTCCGAACTGTGCGCCTACCTGCGCCTGGAGCTGCTGGGCATGCGCCGCATTCGCCTGGGTGGCGTGTCCATGGGCAAGCTGCCCCTGGGCCAGTGGCGCTACGTGGCCGCTACCGAACGTTTTTAAGTGATACGCCGCACTGGACAGTGCGGCACCTGAACAGGATTCTGCAGCAATGAACCACAACGATGTCCTGCGCAGCCTGCGCTACATGCTCAAGGTGAATGACGCCAAGATGGCCGAAATCATCAAGCTTTCCGGCCTCGAAGTGCAGCCTCCGGTGCTGGCCACCTACCTGAAGAAAGAAGAGGAGGAAGGCTTCGAGCGCTGCCCGGAACGGGTGATGGCGCACTTTCTCGATGGCCTGGTGATCTACCGCCGCGGCAAGGATGACAGTCGCCCGCCGCAGCCGATCGAGCTGCCGGTGACCAACAACCTCATCCTGAAGAAGCTGCGGGTGGCCTTCGAGCTCAAGGAAGACGACCTGCACGTGATTCTCAAATCGGTCAACTTCCCGGTCAGCAAACCAGAGCTCAGCGCGCTGTTCCGCAAGTCTGGTCATGACAACTACCGCCCGTGCGGCGACCAGTTGCTGCGCAACTTCCTCAAGGGCCTGACCTTGCGCGTGCGCGGCTGATTGGCCATGCAGCACACGGTTACCCCGGTCGGCATCGTTCACTCCTGCTTCAAGGAGAAGTTCGCCATCCCGCGCCAGCCCCAACTGGCGCCCGCCGCCCGCGGCGTGCTGGAACTGCTGCCGCCGTTCGACCAGGGTGATGCGGTGCAGGGCCTGGAGCAGGTCAGCCATGTCTGGCTGCTGTTCCTGTTCCACCAGGCCCTGGAGGACAAGCCACGCCTGAAGGTGCGCCCCCCGCGCCTGGGCGGTAACAAGAGCATGGGGGTGTTCGCCACCCGCGCCACCCACCGGCCCAACGGTATCGGCCAGTCGGTGGTGCGCCTGGAGGGCGTGGAGCCCGGGCGGCTGCTGCTGTCCGGGATCGACCTGCTCGACGGCACGCCGGTGCTCGACATCAAGCCCTATGTGCCCTACGCCGACAGCGTCACGGGCGCCAGCAACCAGATGGCCAGCCAGGCGCCCGCCGCAATTGCCGTGCAGTGGGCCGACGGCGCCCTGCCCGAGGCCCGCGAGCATGCGCTGCGCCTCGATGAGCCCTTGGTGGAGCTGATCGAGCAATGCCTGGCTCAAGACCCACGGCCGGCCTACCAGGTACCGCCGGCGGAGCGGGTGTATGGGGTAAAGTTCTGGGATGTGCAGGTAAGGTGGCATTACCCGCAGCCGGAGGTGATCCGGGTGCTGGAGGTGGTGCGGGCCTGAAAACCCAACCATCAACCACGAAAAAGGCGACCCGGAGGTCGCCTTTTTCAGTTCACGGAGCCGCGATCAGCGAGCCGGGCCTTCCGCCACGCCCAGGTCGTCGGTCGGACGGGTATCGAGCAGCGGCGCACCACCGGAGGCCAGCTCCGATGCCAGCTTGTCGTTGTCCATTTCGTTGACCCACTTGGCCACCACCACGGTGGCAACCGCGTTGCCCACCAGGTTGGTCAAGGCACGGGCTTCGGACATGAAGCGGTCGATGCCGAGGATCAGCGCCAGGCCGGCAACCGGCAGGTGCCCAACCGCCGAGAGGGTAGCGGCGAGGACGATGAAGCCCGAACCGGTAACGCCGGCAGCACCTTTGGACGCCACCAGCAGCACCAGCAACAGGGTGATCTGGTGAGTGATGTCCATGGTGGTGTCGGTCGCCTGGGCAATGAACACCGCAGCCATGGTCAGGTAGATCGAGGTGCCGTCCAGATTGAACGAGTAACCGGTTGGGATCACCAGGCCAACCACCGACTTCTTGGCACCCAGGCGTTCCATCTTGGCCAGCATGCGTGGCAGGGCCGATTCCGACGAGGACGTCCCCAGCACGATCAGCAGTTCTTCGCGGATGTAGCGGATCAGCTTGAGCACGCTGAAACCGTGGGCGCGGCAGATACCGCCCAGCACCACCAGCACGAACAGCAGGCAGGTGATGTAGAAGCAGGCCATCAGGTAGCCCAGCTGCACCAGCGAGCCAACGCCGTATTGGCCGATGGTGAAGGCCATGGCACCCATGGCGCCGATCGGGGCCAGCTTCATGATCATGTTGATGATGTTGAACATGACATGGGCGAAGCGGTCGATCATGTCCAGCAGCGGCTTGCCGTAGCTGCCCAGGCGGTGCAGGGCGAAGCCGAACAGCACCGAGAACATCAGCACTTGCAGGATGTCGCCATTGGCAAACGCACCCACCACGGTGTTGGGGATGACGTTGAGCAGGAAGCCGATGGTGGTCTGCTGCGCGCCGGCAGCGGCGTAGGCAGCCACGCTGCTGGCGTTCAGGGTGCTGACGTCGATGTGCATGCCAGCGCCCGGCTTGACCACGTTGACGACGACGAGGCCGATGATCAGGGCGATGGTGGAAACCACTTCAAAGTACAACAACGCGTAGCCGCCGGTCTTGCCGACCGATTTCATGCTCTGCATGCCGGCGATGCCGCTGACCACAGTGCAGAAGATGATCGGGGCGATGACCATCTTGATCAGTTTGACGAAGCCGTCACCCAAGGGTTTGAGGGCAACGCCCGTTTCCGGGTAGTAGTGGCCGAGCAGGATACCGATGGTGATGGCGACCAACACCTGGACATACAGGGATTTGTACAGCGGCTGACGTGTCGTCATGGCTAATTTTCCTCAAGTGTGCCGGTTCACCCTTCCCAGGGTGATGGGGCACCTGAATCGCTAACCCTCCTGCACCTGGAGGGATTTGTCGTTGTGTTCGAGCTGCCTGGGCAGGCCTCTGCAAGGATCAATAGCAAGGGTGGTGCCAAAATGCCCATGAAGGGTGCAAGGGCCATGTTTACGAGGAAAAGCTGCCCGATGACGGGGCGATTTGCCTGACGAAGGCTGGCGGATTTCCGCCCGGTGGCGGGTTTTGTACAGGGAGTGTGGCGGGAATCCGCCCATGACGGTTCCTGTGCCGGCCTCTTCGCGGGTGAATCGGATCGCCGCACCGCCGCTCCCACAGGTAGTGTGAAGGCTCAGGGGCAGTGCGATCCGGCACAGGCCAGGAATCATTCCAGATTGAAGGTAATCCTGAACGCCGCACCGCCCAGAGGCGAATCGCCCAGGCTCAGCTCTGCGTCGTAGCTGTCGACAATATCCTTGACCACCGCCAGCCCGATCCCCTGCCCCGGGTGCTGGCTGTCCAGCCGCTCACCGCGTTCGAGAATGCGCTGACGCTGATCGGCAGGCACCCCTGGCCCATCGTCTTCGATGCACAGTGTCAACTGCCCGGGCGCATGCACCAGGCTCACCCGCACCTGGCCCAGGCTGAGGCGGTAGGCGTTTTCCAGCAGGTTACCGAGCATTTCCAGCAAGGCACCCTGTTCCATTGGCACCTGTGCTTCATCGGGTAACTCCAGGGCCACGCTCACCTGCTTGTCCCGGTACACCTTGGCCAAGGTGCTGCACAGGCTGTCGAGCAACGGGCGCAGCAGCACGCTGTGCCGCACCAGGCCACTCTTGCGCAGGCTGGCGCGCTGCAGCTGATAGTCGATCTGCTGGCTCATGCGCTCGATCTGGCTTTGCAGCACCCGCGCCTGCTCGCGCTCACCGCTGCGCTGCTGCAGGCTTTCTCCCACGCCTTGCAGCACCGCCAGCGGCGTCTTCAGGCTGTGCGCCAGGTCATCCAGCGAGTCGCGGTAGCGCGTGCGCTGCTCTCGTTCACTGTGCAACAGGCGGTTGAGCGAACGGGTCAGGCGCAGCAGCTCGCGGGGGTGCTCGGCGCTCAGGCCATCGCGCGCGCCCGCCTCCACTTCATCCAGCTCGTGGCTGAGCCGGCGCAACGAGCGCAGGCCCCAGGTCAGGCCAGCCCACAGCAATACCATGAGCGCCAGCAAGGCAGCGCCGAAGCCCAGGTAGAGCTTTTCGCGCAGGCCGTTGAGGGTGGCCTTGTACTCGCTCAGCGGCTGCAGGGCGACGATGCTGTAGGCAGCGCTCTGGCCACCCAGCAGCTTGATCTCGACGTCGTAGACGAAGAACTCTTCGCCATCGGCCTGGTGAATGCGGGCGAATTCGTTGCCGCGCCCGTCATACCGCGGGCGGTAGTTGATGTGCCGGTCAGCGGTGGCGCGTGACTGCCAGACCAGCTTGCCGTCGCGGTCGAAGATATAACCGAGCAAGCCGGTGTACGGCAGGTTGTAGCGCTCGTCCGGCAGCAGCTCGGGCATTTGCAACTGGCCATGCTCGATACGCGCGGCGGAAATCAGCGTGGTCACATCCGATGCCAGGCGCTGTTCGATCGACTCCTGCAGGGCCAGGCTGAAGGCTTTCTGCAAAGCCGGTAGCAGCGCCAGCATGAACAACAGCGCCAGCACTGCCGCAGCCAGCATCAGGCGTACCCGCAGCGAGCGGATCAACGGCAGCGCTCGGTAAACAGGTAGCCCAGGCCGCGCACCGTGTCGATGGGCTTGAAACCGTGCTCGCCTTCAAGCTTGCGCCGCAGGCGGCCGACCAGCACTTCGATGACATTGGGGTCGCGTTCTTCGTCACCCGGGTACAACTGCTCCATCAAGCGGTCCTTGGCGACCACCTGCTGGTGATGGCGCATGAGGTATTCGAGGATGCGGTATTCGTACGCGGTCAGGGCCAGCGGCTGTTCGTCCAGGGTGGCCTGTTTGCGGTTGAGGTCGAGCACCAGCGGGCCGGCGGCGATGGTCGACTGGGTGAAGCCGCTGGAGCGGCGCAACAGGGCGTTCAACCGCGCTTCGAGCTCCTCGAACTGGAAGGGTTTGACCAGGTAGTCGTCGGCACCGGCGGCCAGACCCTCGACCTTGTCCTGCCAGTTGCCACGGGCGGTGAGGATAAGAATGGGGAAGGTCTTGTCCTGGCTGCGCAGGCGTGTGATCAGCTCCAGGCCGCTGATGCCGGGCAGGCCCAGGTCGATGATGGCCAGGTCGAAGTGGAATTGCCCGGCCTGGTACAGCGCTTCTTCCGCATCTTCGACGGCCTCGACCACATGGCCGCTTTCGCCCAGACGGGTGTAGAGGTGATGGCGAAGCAGGGCTTCGTCCTCGACCACCAGCAGTTTCATGTGCAGCTCCTTGATGTGTGTTGCCTGTACCGGCCCTTTCGCTACATGCGCAAGGGCCGGTACAGGATAACCCGGCTCGCCTGTCAGAACTTGTAACTGGCGGCCAGGTAGGTCTGCGCACTGCTGGTCAGGCGCAGGGTGCCGGCTTTGGGCCCGCCATGCTCGCCCACTTCGGTCGCGGCGTTGGTGCGCAGGTAACGGTAGCCCAGTTCGACCGAGGCCTTGTCGGTGATGTCCTGGATCACGCCAGCCTGCAGGCCGTAGGCATAACCGTAGTCGGTATCGCGGCTGGCACCTGACGACTCCTGGGACAGTTTGGTCATGCCCAGGGTGCCACCGCCGAACAGTTTGGTGGTATCGCCCACCGGCAGGAACAGGTCATAGCTGCCCAGCAGGTTTTCCTGGCGCAGCTTGAGGCCGCTGTGGTCGCCCGACACGTTGTCGTAGGTCATGTAGTAGCGGCCCTGGTCATTGATCTTGCCCACGCGTACACCCCAGGTGTCATCCTTGCCGATGATGCCGTCGGTATTGAGGTGATCGGTGTTGCGCTGCAGCAGGCCGGACTTGCGAACCTTGTCGCTGGTCTGGCCGTAGGTAAGGCTGGCGAAATTGTCGTCGGCGGCCTGGGCAGTGGTGATGCCAGCGGCGCAGACGGCCATGGCGGCAAGCAGGGTGTTGAAGGTTTTCATGGCGGGTTACTCCAGTTGAGTGCGCTGTTTCGGTCTGGAAGCTAGAGTAAGCAGGGCACCCTGAACCGCGACTGAACCCTGGCTGAACCCCGGCTGAACGATCCGATTGCAAACCAAGGAGTAGTAACCATGCGCGCCCTGCTGGCCGTGACCCTGATGTGCAGCGCCGCCTTAGCCCACGCGGCGGTACAAACCCGCGAGATCCCCTACCAGGACGCCGACGGCAACCGCCTGGTCGGCTACTACGCTTACGACGACGCTGTCGAGGGCAAGCGCCCCGGCATTGTCGTGGTGCATGAATGGTGGGGGCTGAACGACTACGCCAAGCGCCGGGCTCGCGACCTGGCGGGCCTGGGCTACAACGCGCTGGCCATCGACATGTATGGCGACGGCAAGCAGACCGAGCACCCGCAGGACGCCCAGGCGTTCATGGCGGCAGCGCTGAAAGACCCGAAAGCCGCGGCGCAGCGTTTCGATGCCGGCCTTGAACTGTTAAGGCTGCAACCGAACACCAACAAGCATCAACTGGGCGCCGTGGGTTATTGCTTCGGCGGCAAGGTGGTACTGGATGCCGCACGCCGGGGAGAGAAGCTGGACGGCGTGGTGAGCTTCCATGGCGCGCTGGCCACCCAGACACCGGCCAAGCCGGGCGTTGTGCGGGCAGATATCCTGGTCGAGCACGGGGCGGCGGACAGCATGGTCACACCTCAGCAGGTGGAGGCGTTCAAGGCAGAAATGGATGCGGCCAAGGTCAATTACCAGTTCGTCAGTATCGAAGGGGCCAAGCATGGCTTTACCAACCCGGATGCCGACCGGCTGAGCCACGGCGAGCACGGCGGTCCGGACATTGGTTACAACAAGGCCGCGGACGAGAGCTCCTGGGCGGATATGCAGGCGTTCTTCAAGAAGGTTTTCAAATAGGTATTGCCGGGGCCGCTCTGCGGCCCCCGGATACGCACCTCCCACATCGCCGCTGCGGCTGGCACAATACCCCCATGAACACACTCCCCGCCTGCTGCGCCCCGCTCCGGCACCACTGGCCCCTGCCCCGCCCACTGCCTGGCGCGGTACTGGTCAGCTGCGCCTTCGACCCCGCCCACCTGGCCACCGACGACTTCCAGCGCGCCGGCGTGGTGCCAAGCGCCAGCCTGCAACGCTCGGTGGCCAAGCGCCAGGCCGAGTACCTGGCCGGCCGTGTCTGCGCCCGGGCCGCACTCCAGCACCTGGACGGCCGCGACTATGTGCCCGGCACCCATGAGGACCGCTCACCCATCTGGCCTGCCGGGATCCGCGGCTCGATCACCCACGGCAAAGGCTGGGCCGCCGCCGTGGTGGCCGCCGAGAGCAGTTGCCAGGGCCTGGGCCTGGACCAGGAAACCTTGCTGGACGACCAGCGCGCCGAACGGTTGATGGGCGAAATTCTCACCCCGGCCGAGCAGGGGCGCCTGGACCGCCGCCAGCTTGGCCTGACGGTGACCTTGACCTTCTCGCTGAAGGAAAGCCTGTTCAAGGCCCTCTACCCGCTGACCCGCCAGCGTTTCTATTTCGAGCACGCCGAAGTGCTGGACTGGTCCGCTGAAGGCATGGCGCGCCTGCGGCTGCTCACCAACCTGTCACCACAATGGCAGCACGGCGCAGAGGTGCAGGGCCAGTTCTGCCTGCAGGACGGCCACTTGCTCAGCCTGGTCAGCGTCTGACCTTCAGAGCGGCGCTTGCTGGCGTGGCCAGTTCAGGCTGAAGCAGGCGCCGCCCAGCCCTTCGCTGCGCCCCACCGTCGCCCGGCCGGCATGCCAGTAAATGATTCGCCGTACGATCGACAAGCCCAGCCCATGCCCGCCCGAGGCCCGGGTGCGGCTGTCGTCGAGTCGGGTAAACGGCGTGAAAATGCGATCCCAGACACCCTCGGGAATCCCGGGGCCGTCATCCTCCACATCGATGCGGCAGCGCTGCTGACCCAGCTGGTAGCTCAGGCGTACTTCGGACTCGGCATGGCGCAACGCATTGCCGACCAGGTTCTGCAGGGCCCGGTGCAGGTACCGTGGCTCGGCCTCGACCCAGGCGCCATCGGTATCCGCGCCCTGGCAGTCGCCACGCAGCACCCGCACTTCGGCGCGCAGCGGTGACAACTCCTCGATGACCCGGTCGAGCATGGCATCCAGGTCGACCCGCTGGAACTTCAGCGCCGGCGCCCCCTGCTCCAGGCGGGCGTAGGTCAGCATTTCGTCGACCAGCTTGTCGAGGTCCTGGATATCCCCGTCCATGCCCGCCAGATGCTTGGCGCGGGCTTGCTCGGTACTGGCGGTTTCGATCATCTCCAGGCCAAAACGCAGGCGCGCCACGGGTGTGCGCAACTCGTGGGACACCGCCCGCACCAGCTCACGCTGCATGCTCAGCGAGCGCTGCAGGTGCTCGGCCATGCCATTGAAGGCCGCAGCCAGGCGCCCCACCGAGTCGGCGTCGCCGGCCGGCACGCGGGTGTCCAGGCTGCCCTGGGCGATGCGGCTGGCGGCAATTTCCAGGCCCGACACGCGCCGCTCCAGCTGGCGGACCAGCAGGTACACCACCAGGCCGATCAGGCACAGGCCAAGAAAGGCGATCAGGATCAGCAACTGGGGGGGATAAGGGTTCAGTTGGTAAAGCGGGCCGATTTCCAGCACCCAGGGCGAACCGGCGAGCCCGGAAAACACCCGGATCGAATCGCCATCCTTGCCCAGCGCCATCACCGTGTCGCCCTCCTCCACCCGGCGTCGCTGGTCATCGTCCAGGCTCACCCGTTCTATACGCTGCAGCGCCACGCCGAAGCCAAAGCCCTTGTCACGCTTGAGCTGTTCCAGGCGCTGTTGCTGCTCGGTAACCGGGTAGCGCACCAGTTCGTCCGCCAACAGGTAAAGGGTGGCCCGCGCCAGCTGTTCGCTGACCTGTTTGACCTGGGCCACCAGCAACAGGTCTTGCTGGCCGACCCTGCGCAGTATCTGCACAGCGTGCGGGCCCGTCTTCTCGACCACTACCAGGCCACGGTACAGACGTGCCCGCTGGCCGCCGTCGAAGCGGCGCGCAGCCATGGGCTGCAGGGTCAGCGGCACCCCGAGCAGGCGCTCCCAGATCAGCAACGAGCGTTTGCGCTCGGTGTCGTTCTGCACTGCCAGGTTATCGGCCATCAGGCTGAACGTGCCCTGGGCCAGGCCTTCGCGGTGCTGGGCGGCGCGCACTTCGTTGACCAGGTGCAGACTGAGCACGCCGAGCAGGGCCACCAGCACCAGTACGGCCAGCATGCCCCCGTAAATGCGCAGGAAGATCGAGTTGTTCATGGCGCCTCGCCGACGAACAGGTAGCCCTTGCTGCGCAAGGTCTTGATCAACCGGGGCTGCAGTGGGTCATCGCCGATCTTGGGGCGAATTTTGGAAATGCGTATGTCGATGGAGCGGTCCTGGCCGTCGTAGCCAACGCCGCGCAGCGCGGTGAAGATCTGCTCGCGCGTCAGCACCCGGCCGGCGTTGCTGGCCAGTAACCAGAGCAGGTCGAATTCGGCGCCGGTCAGCTCGATCAGTTGCTCGCCCAGGCGGGCCTCGCGCAGCCGGTTGTCGATGCGCAGCGCGCCGAATGCAAGGTCCTGGCGCTTGCCGTCCGGGGCTTCGGTGCGGCGCAGCAGGGCTTGAATGCGCGCCAGCAGCAGGCGCGGGCGCACCGGTTTGCAGACGTAGTCGTCGGCGCCCAGGTCCAGACCCTGGACCTGATCGAGCTCGTCGCTGCGCGCGGTGAGCATCAGGATCGGACCGGGGTACTGGCTGCGTACCCGGCGACAGATGCTCAGGCCGTCCTCACCGGGCAGCATCAGGTCGAGGACGACCAGGTCGGGCTGGCTGTCGACGATGCGCCGCGCGGCGCGGGCGCCATCGCCTTCCACCGCAACCTCGAAGCCGTTGGCCTGCAGGTATTCGGCGGTGAGCTCGGCCAGGCGCTGGTCGTCTTCCACAATCAGGATGCGGGGTACGGGGTGGTCCATGGCTTGTGCCTTTGCTTGTTGTTGTTCTGTTGCCTGTGCCGGCCGCTTCGCAGCACAAGGCTGCTCAAGGTGTCGCGCTCTCCTTGTGCTGCGAAGAGGCCTGTGCAGGGAGCATAACCCTTTAACCAAAAGGCAATATTGCCCGCGGATACTACGTCCACCCCCGGGTACTGCCAACCTCCCGGCTCTCCCCCGACTGAACCGTTTTTTGTGGTAGGGTGCGCCCCCGAAAAAAACTGCACTGGGGCAGTGTGGCGCAGAAAAATACTGCAAACCACTTGGCACAAGGCCTACAGCGAATACCCACCTTTCACCCACAATCTACCCACACGTTATCCACAGGCGCTCGCCTTGCAAAGACGCCAAGACCGCATTATCTTGTATGCCGAACGCGGCAAACCACTATATGTTGGGTTTAGCCCTGAGTCGCAAACACAAGTCAGCGCGGAAATTCAAGCGCTTTTTCTGGCTGAACTTGGCGCGATTCCAACAGCCAAACCGCTCCAGCGGCAAACTGAACAGCAGTTTTTGGGCCCAGCCCAAAACCTTTGACTTCGGCCAGGGAGCGGCAAGCCATTGCCCCTTATTCCTGAGTCTGTCCCGAAGTCGGTACGCCCGCGCGGGCGGATGCGCATGCATTGCGCATCCCCGCCGGGCCATCGAGCAAGTGGACGGAACGGTGGGCGCCCAAAAGGCGCCTGATCAATATAGAAACTGTGGAGACACCCACCCATGCAAACCGACACAACTCGCGAGAACCCGCAGGCCAAGGTGCCGCAGGCCGCCGATTCCAACCAGGATCTGGCCGCCACCGCCCCCGGCCAACTGCGCGTGATCAAGCGTAACGGCACTGTCGTCGCCTACACCGACGACAAGATCACCGTGGCCATCACCAAGGCGTTCCTCGCAGTTGAAGGCGGCACCGCCGCCGCTTCGTCGCGCATCCACGACACCGTCGCGCGCCTGACCGAGCAGGTCACCGCCACGTTCAAGCGTCGCATGCCATCGGGTGGCACCATCCACATCGAAGAAATCCAGGACCAGGTCGAACTGGCCCTGATGCGCGCCGGCGAACAGAAAGTCGCCCGCGACTACGTGATCTACCGCGACCAGCGCGCCAAAGAGCGTGCCACCCGCGCCCACACCGACGCTGTGGTCGAGCCGCACCCAAGCATCCGCATCACCCTGGCCAATGGCAGCCTGGCGCCGCTCGACATGGCCCGCCTGAACACCATCATCAGCGAAGCCTGCGAAGGCCTGGCCGAAGTGGACGGCGAGCTGATCCAGCGCGAAACCCTGAAGAACCTGTACGACGGCGTGGCCATCAAGGACGTCAACACCGCCCTGGTGATGACCGCCCGTACCCTGGTCGAGCGCGAGCCGAACTACTCGTTCGTCACCGCCCGCCTGCTGATGGACACCCTGCGCGCCGAAGGCCTGGGCTTCCTCGAGGTGGCCGAAAGCGCCACCCACCACGAGATGGCCGACCTGTACGCCAAGGCCCTGCCGGCCTACGTGGCCAAAGGTATCGAGTTCGAACTGCTCAACCCTGCCCTGGCCGACTTCGACCTGGAAAAAATGGGCAAGGCGATCAACCACGAGCGTGACCAGCAGTTCACCTACCTGGGCCTGCAGACCCTGTACGACCGCTACTTCATCCACAAGGACGGCGTGCGCTTCGAACTGCCGCAGGTGTTCTTCATGCGTGTGGCCATGGGCCTGGCGCTGGAAGAGAAAGACAAGGAAGCCCGTGCGATCGAGTTCTACAACCTGTTGTCGTCGTTCGACTACATGGCCTCGACTCCGACCCTGTTCAACGCCGGCACCCTGCGCCCGCAGCTGTCCAGCTGCTACCTGACCACCGTGCCGGACGACCTGTCAGGCATCTACCACGCGATCCACGACAACGCCATGCTGTCGAAATTCGCCGGTGGCCTGGGCAACGACTGGACCCCGGTGCGCGCACTGGGCTCCTACATCAAGGGCACCAACGGTAAATCCCAGGGTGTCGTGCCGTTCCTGAAAGTAGTCAACGACACCGCCGTTGCCGTAAACCAGGGTGGCAAGCGCAAGGGCGCTGTCTGTGCCTACCTGGAAACCTGGCACCTGGACATCGAAGAATTCATCGAGCTGCGCAAGAACACCGGTGATGACCGTCGTCGTACTCACGACATGAACACCGCCAACTGGATCCCTGACCTGTTCATGAAGCGTGTCTTCGATGACGGCAAGTGGACCCTGTTCTCGCCATCGGAAGTGCCAGACCTGCACGACCTGACCGGCAAGGCCTTCGAAGAGCGTTACGAGTACTACGAAGCCCTGACCGAGTACAACAAGATCAAGGTGTTCAAGACCATCCAGGCCAAAGACCTGTGGCGCAAGATGCTGTCGATGCTGTTCGAGACCGGCCACCCGTGGCTGACCTTCAAGGACCCGTGCAACCTGCGTTCGCCGCAGCAGCACGTGGGCGTGGTTCACAGCTCCAACCTGTGCACCGAGATCACCTTGAACACCAACAAGGACGAGATCGCGGTCTGCAACCTGGGCTCGATCAACCTGCCGAACCACATCGTTGAGGGCAAGCTGGACACCGCCAAGCTGCAACGCACCGTGAACACCGCCGTGCGCATGCTCGACAACGTGATCGACATCAACTACTACTCGGTGCCGCAAGCGCGCAACTCGAACATGAAGCACCGCCCTGTCGGCCTGGGCATCATGGGCTTCCAGGACGCGCTGTACCTGCAGCACATCGCCTACGGTTCCGACGCTGCCGTCGAGTTCGCCGACAAGTCGATGGAGGCGGTCAGCTACTTCGCCATCCAGGCTTCTTGCGACCTGGCCGACGAGCGCGGCGCCTACGAGACCTTCCAGGGTTCGCTGTGGTCCAAAGGCATCCTGCCACTGGACTCGCAACAGATCCTGATCGAAGCCCGTGGCCAGAAGTACATCGACGTCGATCTGAACGAGTCGCTGGACTGGGCACCCGTGCGTGCTCGCGTGCAAAAAGGTATTCGTAACTCGAACATCATGGCCATCGCGCCAACCGCGACCATCGCCAACATCACCGGCGTGTCGCAGTCGATCGAGCCGACTTACCAGAACCTGTACGTGAAATCGAACCTGTCGGGCGAATTCACCGTGATCAACCCGTACCTGGTCCGCGACCTGAAGGCCCGCGGCCTGTGGGACTCGGTGATGATCAACGACCTGAAGTACTACGACGGTTCGGTGCAGCAGATCGAGCGTATCCCGCAAGAGCTGAAAGACCTGTACGCCACCGCGTTCGAGGTCGAGACCAAGTGGATCGTCGATGCTGCCTCGCGTCGCCAGAAGTGGATCGACCAGGCTCAGTCGCTGAACCTGTACATCGCCGGTGCCTCGGGCAAGAAGCTCGACGTGACCTACCGCATGGCCTGGTACCGTGGTCTGAAAACCACTTACTACCTCCGTGCCCTGGCTGCGACCAGCACCGAGAAGTCGACCATCAACACCGGCAAGCTCAACGCCGTTTCCAGCGGTGGCGACAGCGCCCCGGTCCAGGCAGCCGGCCCTGCGCCAGTGCCGAAGGCCTGCGCGATCGACGAGCCTGACTGCGAAGCCTGCCAGTAAGGTAAACACGGGGCGAAAGAAGGTTACTTCTCTCGCCCCGCTTTGTAAGAACTGCTTTTCTCAGGCAATAAAAAGCCCGACGCAGTTACAGCTGCATCGGGCTTGGATCTCCCACGAGCACGTGCATCGCTCAAAGGGAGGCTAGATCCTACAGATCTAAAGTGAGCGCGAATTTTCGTGCCTGTCAGGACTAGTGTCAAGTGATGCTCATCTAAATTGGAGAATCACGCTATGTCTAAAAAGACATCATCCGGCGGCCAGAAAATCGGTCGCGATGCGGATAGCGGGCGCTTCACCACGGTCGAAAAGGCTCGTCAGAACCCCAAGACCCACGTGGTTGAAACCGTGAAGAAATCGAAGTAAATGCAGAAAAAGCCGGGAGAGCAATACTCCCGGCTTCTGTTTTTGGAATGCCCATGCTCATTTCTTCACTCTTCCTTTAACACTCTGCGGCTTTACTTGGGGCAGATGCCATGACGCCTCTTGACCTGTGACCGATTTCCTGGCAAGGAGGTCTGACTGTTTTTTTGCCTGTTCTTTGTCTCAGCGCTTCCATTCCCCCCGCTTCATTGACTCAAAATCCCCTTCGCTCGATCGCCATTCGTCAATCGGTTAGCTGATCCTGACAGGCCGGAGCTCCGTTTCCATGCGGCGTAACGCCCATCCTCTTGACTCAGGGCAAACTCGGCTTGAATTTCTCGCTTGTCCCCTACCTCTCAAAACTATATCGTGTGCTTCGGAACAAGACACAACACCATATAGGCGAATTTTGCCCTACTGGCGTCTTGACAAACTCATCGACGGTTATCGGGTCTCTTACCAAAAAAAGAGATCGGAGACACGACATGAAAGCCCCTGAATTGCCGTTTTCCGGTACAATATTGCCCCTCCAAAAGCGGCTCAAAATTCTGACCGCTTACGATGGTCGGCCCCTGCCTCCGGATGCCTTTTGCGGCCGGTACGTCAACGAAGCCTGTGATCGCTGATCACCAAGCTCATGGCCATTCAAACCAAATTCGAAACCTTTGCAGGGACACCTCGTGAGCCGAGGCGGTTCATGCGTGGTCTCTAGCAGTACCACTTCATCTTAATTTTTACGGTCGCCCACAAGCGACCCACAAGCGGAGCCAAAACACCATGCTGAGCTGGGACGAATTCGACAAGGACGAAAACGAAGTCACCACTAAAGGCCCAAGTAGCACTCAAGCCAGCCAGCCAGGTATCGACAAGCTCGACAGCGCCGGCGGTGCCGCCGCCCTGGAAGCTCGTGCCGTAGTTTCGACCGACTCCGAGGCAGTGAAGCGTGCCAAGGCGTCGCTTAATGACCTTGACATCGCCGAAGGCCTGGCCGAGCTAGAAGGATCCTCGGCCCGCGTCGCCGTTGACGAAAAGCGCATGATCAACTGCCGCGCCGACCTCAACCAGCTGGTACCTTTCAAGTACGACTGGGCCTGGCAAAAGTACCTGGACGGCTGCGCCAACCACTGGATGCCGCAAGAGGTCAACATGACCGCCGACATCGCCCTGTGGAAGAGCCAGGACGGCCTGACCGAAGACGAGCGCCGCATCGTCATGCGCAACCTCGGCTTCTTCTCCACTGCCGACTCGCTGGTTGCCAACAACCTGGCCCTGGCCGTGTACCGCCTGATCACCAACCCGGAGTGCCGCCAGTACATCCTGCGCCAGGCCTTCGAAGAGGCGATCCACACCCACGCCTACCAGTACTGCATCGAATCGCTGGGCATGGATGAAGGCGAAATCTTCAACATGTACCACGAGATCCCGTCGGTCGCGAAGAAAGCCGCCTGGGGCCTGAAGTACACCCGCGCCATCTCCGATCCGGAATTCAACACCGGCACCGTCGAAACCGACAAAGAGCTGCTGCGCAACCTGATCGCCTACTACTGCGTGCTGGAAGGCATCTTCTTCTACTGCGGCTTCACCCAGATCCTGTCCATGGGCCGCCGCAACAAGATGACCGGCGTTGCCGAGCAGTTCCAGTACATCCTGCGTGACGAGTCGATGCACCTGAACTTCGGTATCGACGTGATCAACCAGATCAAGATCGAGAACCCGCACCTGTGGGACGCGGCGATGAAGGAAGAGGCGACCCAGATGATCCTGCAAGGGACCCAGCTGGAGATCGAATACG